>NZ_JADYWE010000003.1 GCF_015864955.1 Salinibacterium sp. NK8237
AAGCTAAGACTCTCTGCGCCGATGGTACTGCAAGGGGGACCTTGTGGGAGAGTAGGACACCGCCGGACTTCAATTGTAAAATAGCCACACCCTTCGGGGTGTGGCTATTTTGCTTTAACCAGCGAACCAGCTCGGGTCTTCCGCGCGCACAGCTTTTGATCGTTCGAAGCAGGACGACGAGTGGACAAACATTCAGCGCTGGGCTAGCGGAGCTCTGCGTCGACCCACTCGGAGCCGACAGGGTGTAGCGACTGCGTGCCCGACGTGATGCCGGCAACGCGCTCGGCCAAAGCCGATTCGTCGCCAGGGTCTGCCGCCAACGTCATCACCGCTGAACTGCCGTACTCGGTGCCGACGACCGTGACGCCGTGTTGGCGCAACTCAGACTCAACCCGGCCGGCATCCGAATGGGGGAGTGCTAGCTGAAACAACTCGCGCCGTTCCCGCAGAACAAGACGCTTCTGGGCCCGCAAGCCGTCGACGGCGAGTGCTGTGGCATCCGAGTAGGCGCGTATGAGACCACCGGTGCCCAAGAGAGTGCCGCCGAAATAGCGTGTGACCACCGCAACGCAATCAATGAGGTTGCGACCAGTGATTACGTCGAGGATGGGGCGCCCGGCGGTTCCGGACGGCTCACCATCATCGTTTGATCGGCGGACCTGATCGGGCTCCGTTGAAGAGCCGAGGACAAACGCCGAGCAGTGGTGCCGGGCATCCCAATAGGTTTTACGCGCCTGCTCGATGACGTCTCGGGCATCCGCTTCGTTGTCGACTCGGACTACGCGGCACAGGAAGCGTGAGCGTTTGATTTCGAGTTCGGCTTCGGCGGTGGCACCGGGGCCTCCGCGTAACGTGTACTCGAGCATCCACCCATTGTCTCGCAGGTTGGATCGGAGGAGTGGCGCAGGGGCTCACGAGCGCGGCGTAGGCTGAGAACATCATGGAGCTGTTTGCCGCAATCATTCTGTTTATCAGCGCGTTGTTCAATGTCATTGCGTGGCCGCGATTCTTCAAGCGCGTCAGCGCTGACCCGCGGGCGCACGACACCGCGGGAAACACCACCGCGTTCTACCGTGTGCACGCTGTGCTCCTCGGTATCGCATTGGTGATTGCTGCGGCATCGGTGCTTGCTGGCACGCTTCTGCTGCTGCGTGGCTAACTGATGCCGAGCAAGTTAGTTGCACGCTGCTCCTGATGAACGCTGTGGTTCTGGCGGCCGCGTCCGGTGTTGCGGAGGTGCTACCTCGCGCACGGTAGTTGTCACTCCGGGCAGGGCGACGGCGTTCGTAGCGAGCTGGCGTTTCGCAGTGCAGAGCTGCAGAGCTGGTTAAGCGTGCTCGGCGAGGTAATCGCGGAGAATCACGGCGTGGTTTATGCGAGGATCTTTAGCTCCATAAAGCAGCGTGACACGCGCGTGGCTGGTTAGTCGGTTCAGGATGCCGGGAAGCAGGGCGTTTTCGTCGAGTGCGGCAGCTGATTTGCTGACGCCGCGAGGCCAGAGGCTGTCGACGAGAACTCTGTACTCTTCGACGCTCTCGTGCTCGTCATAAATGCGAGCGATCGTAAATATGGCCATGCGTTAGTGCCCCTCGCTACTCGGATCGCACTCTGGGGTCAGCCTCTTCGCCCAGTATAGGGAGCACCCTCTTCAGGCTCAATCTAGTGCCGGAGTCGCACCGCATAATCGGCGACCGACGGTTCGGCATCGTGTCGTTCCATCAACACTCCGTGGCCTCAGGGGCCCGTCACCGGTTCCGGCGCGGCGGCCGAGACGGAGAACGGCGCAGTGAGCAGCACGTCGTCACGCGATGAGGGCCCGACGAGCAATTGAAAGGTTCCCGGTTCGACACGTCGCGTCGCATCGGCATCCACCAGCGTGCAGTCGGCGACATCGAGTTCGATCGAAACCACCTGCGACTCGCCTGGCCTGAGGTCGACGAGACGGTAGGCCTTGAGCTCCTTGTCGGCCCAACTGACGGATGTCACTTGATCGCGGATGTAGACCTGAACAACCTCGCGTGTTGGTCGGGTGCCCGTATTTGTCACGGAGACCTCTGCCCGAACGGTGCCGTCGAGGCCATATTCGTCCCCGAGTACCCGGAGATTGTCGTACTGGACCGTCGTATAGGAGAGACCCTCTCCGAACGCATATGCGGGGCTCTGGGTGAGATCAGCGTAACGGTTGCCGTGTTGACCCCGGATCTGGTTGTAGTACGTGGGTTGTTGTCCGGCGTGACGGGCGAACGAAATCGGAAGACGTCCGCTGGGCTCGACAATCCCGAGAAGCACTTCGGCGATCGCTCGACCACCCTCCATACCGGGGTTTGCGGCCCACAGCAGCGCGGCTGCGCGATCAGCCGATGGCGGGAGCACGAGGGGCTTTGAGGCGAGAAGAACGAGAACAAAGGGCGTCCCTGTCTCCGCGATCGCATCGATGAGCGCGTTCTGGCCACCGATGAGTTCAAGAGTGGCGGTCGAGCGGCCTTCGCCGACGAGTTCGATGCGGTCTCCGACGACTACTACGGCGATATCGCTCTGACGTGCCGCGGCAACCGCTGCTGCGATTTTCTCGTCATCCGGCGGGCACGGCACTACCAATTGCGGACGTGGCTGACCGTCGGGGAAGAATGCGCCCGCTGGATCCTCGTCGAGGGTGAGAATGTCGGCACCTTCGGCGTATTCGATTGTCCAATTGGCAGGGGAAGCGTTGCGGAGACCATCGAGAGTCGTAGTGATCATGCCGCGCGGGTGTCCGTTCGGCAGCCAATCCGCCTGCCCTGATGATCCAGCCCAGTCGCCGAGTTGCGTCTGTGCGTCGTCAGCGAGGGGGCCAACTACTGCGACCCGACGGGGCGTGGCATCCGTGAGGGCGACGGTAGCGACATCCGCGTCCGCATCCGTCACAGGGAAGAGAGGGAGCGTGCCATCGTTGCGCAGGAGGACCAGCGAACGGCGAGCCACTTCGAGGTTAAGCGTCTGGTGCGGCGCGCTGCCGACGATCGTGTCGATACGGCTGGCATCGGGGTGTCGAGGATTCTCGAAAAGCCCGAATTCGAACTTCAGGTGCAGGATGCGCGAGACGGCGGAGTCAAGGTCTGACTCGACGAGCAAACCGCGTTCGATCGCCTCGAGAGCGCCGTGGAAGAAGCCGGAAGTTGCCATGACCATGTCGTTGCCGGCCTTCACCGCCGCGGCCGCAGCGTGGGCGTAATCGGGCTGAACCTGCTGCTCCCAGACCATACGCCCGACGTTGTCCCAATCGGTAATGAGAGTTCCCGTATAGCCCCATTCACCGCGCAGCACATCGTTCAACAGCCATTCGTTCACTGTGATCGGCACGCCGTCAGTCGTCTGGTAGCCGAGCATGAAGGTGCGGCAACCTTCTTTTGCGACCCGTTCAAACGGCGGGAGGAACCACGAGCGGAGCTTACGGCGCGAAATGTCGGCTTCGCTGGCGTCGCGCCCACCCTGAGTTTCGGAGTATCCGGCAAAGTGCTTAGCGGTCGCGAGGATTGCGGTGTCGTCTCTGGGGCCGTCACCTTGATATCCGCGCACCATTGCAGAAGCGAGTTCGCCGATGAGGAAGGGGTCCTCACCAAAGGTCTCATTGATTCGCCCCCAGCGCAGGTCGCGAGCGATGCACAACACGGGCGAAAAGGTCCAGTGCACGCCGGTAGCGGCGACCTCTTGTGCGGTAACCCGTGCGACGCGCTCAAGCAGGTCGGGATCCCACGACGCTGCCATGCCGAGCTGGGTCGGAAAAATGGTCGAACCTTCGAAGAACGAGTGGCCGTGGATGCAGTCCTCACCGACAATGAGCGGGATCTGAAGCCGCGTCTGGGCGACAAGCTCGTGCGCGATTGCGAGGCGTTCAGGAGATGCGTGCAATATTGAGCCAACATGCTGGCGGAGCACTTGTTCTGGGAGGTCCTCCCGCGCGTCGAGCTGCATCATTTGCCCGACCTTCTCCTCAACAGTCATTCGGGAGAGGAGGTCGGAGACCCTGGCGGCGACGGTACTTGTCGCGTCGCGGTAGAGGGGGGCGGTGGTGTTGATGCCGGTCACGAGTTCTCCGTTGTTGGTGATGGTGCAGTCGATGCTGGTGTCGCTGGCCGAACGGCGGTCACAGTGTCGTTGACGTTCAAGCCCTTCTTCTTCATTGCCCGTGCCCGCTCTCCGGCGGACCGCAAGCGTGGGTTCACGTATTCGTCGATGCCGAAATTGATCAGCGATAGGGCGACCCCAATCGCTGCGATGCAGAGCCCTGGTGGCATGTACCACCACCACTGATCTTGGCGAAACGCTCCCTGAGCCCCTGCCCAGTTGAGAATTGTGCCCCAGTTGTAGGTTGTGACCGGGATAACCCCAATATACGAGAGGGTCGTAAGCCCGAGGATTGCGGCGGTCACGGTCCCCACGAAACTCGCAGCGATAAGCGCCATGAGGTTGGGAAGCATTTCGACCAGGATGATTCGATGGAGGGGCTCACCGTTGGCGCGCGCTGCTTGGATGAAGTCACGATTGCGCAGCGACATGGTCTGAGCGCGCAGCACCCGCGCGCCCCATGCCCACCCGATGACACCAAGTACTGCGGCGATCAGGATCAAAGGTGGATCATCAAACATGGATGCAACGATGATGATGAGCGGCAACCCCGGGATCACAAGAAAGACATTGGTGAGGGCAGAAAGTCCCTCGCTTCGCCAGCCTCGCACGTAGCCAGAGATAACCCCGACGATAATCGCGATCGTGGTGGCGATGATTGCAGCAAGAAAGCCCACAACGATGACACCACGAGTGCCGTGGATTACTTGACTCAACACATCCTCGCCGATGTGGGTGGTTCCCAACCAGTGCGCCGCGGACGGGGGTTGAAAGCGAGCGGTGTTGTCAATGGCTGTCGGCGAATACGGTGCCAGCACATCAGCGAAGATTGCCACGAGCACGAAAAAGCCGAGGATCGACAGTCCCGCGATTGATTTGCCGTTACGGAACATCGCAAAGGCTGAACTCAGCTTCGTCCAGAATGTTGGCTTCTCGGGCCCGTAGCCACCGCGACGCTTCTGGAGAGTGTTGATGAGGGCGGTTTCTGGAGTCCACGCCGGGCGGCTGGTCGAGGTGTCGTTCACACTTGTATTCATGGCTCAGTCCTCCGTCTGGCGCGTGCGCGGGTCAAGGAATGCGTAGGCAATGTCAGCGAGCACATTCGCCAGCAACACTGAAAGAGTGATCACGAGGAAGACGCCCTGCATAAGCGCGTAGTCCTTCGCATTGGTGGCATCGAGGAGAAGTTTGCCGAGCCCCGGGTAGCTGAACACCACTTCCATCACGATCGTTCCGCCGACGATGAAGCCAATTGACAAGGCGAAACTCTGGATCTGGGGGAGCACTGCATTGCGCGCTGCATACCGCCAGAGCACCCGATTGTTGGGCATTCCTTTGGCCTGCGCCACCATGACATAGTCCTCATCAAGCACGGTGAGCATCATGTTGCGCATGCCGAGCATCCATCCGCCCAGTGACGCGATGACGATGGTGAGCGCGGGCAAGGTTCCGTGATGGATCACCTGGCCGATGAACTCGAACGAGAGCTCCGGCGAGATCCCGACACCGTATGCCTTACCGATCGGGAACCAGCCGAGGTTCACCGAGAACAGGGCGATTGCGAGTAGGCCAAGCCAGAAGTAAGGGATGGTGCTCAGGAATGTTGTGATGGGAATGAGGGCATCGAGCTTGCTCCCGCGTCGCCATCCGACGATCGCGCCGCCGATGGTTCCGATCGCGAAAGAGATGAGGGTTGCGAAGCCTACGAGACCAAGAGTCCAGGGTAGCGACTGACTGATGACCTCTGTGACGGGGCGCAAGCCGTGCAGCAGCGAGACCCCGAGATCGCCGCGAAGCAGAAGACCGAGGTACTCGACATATTGCTGCAGAAGTGATTTATCAGTGTCGAGACCGAGGAGCGAGCGCAGCGCCTCGGCGGCCTCGGGAGTGACGTTGCGGTTTCGGGCGAGGTATTGGGTGACCGCATCGCCTTTCATCATGCGCGGCAGGAAAAAGTTGATTGTGATCGCGGCCCATAGCGTGAAGAGGTAGAACAGCGCGCGGCCGCCGAGGAACCTCCAAGGGACACGTGAATGTCCCTTAACGGCATTCGTGGGGGTGGTACCGGCGTCGACACTGTCGGAATCGTCGGTGAAAGGCTGAGGCTGGATAGCGGTCACTGGGTTCCTCCGAGAATGCCGGTTGCCGACCCGAAGTGCCTATCGGGATCGGGGGATGCCGCACGAAGCCTTTGTGTGTAAGGGTTTTGCGGGCGAAGTATGACGTCATCGGCGGCTCCGCGTTCGACCACCCGACCCTGGTTAAGAACAATAATCTCGTCGCTGAAGTGGCGAGCGGTCGCCAGATCGTGGGTGATATACAGCACCCCGAGGCCCTCTTCGCGTTGCAGATCGGCGAGCAAGTTCAGCACCCCGAGGCGGATTGACACATCAAGCATCGAGACCGGTTCGTCGGCGACGAGGAATTGGGGCCGTGAAGCAAGCGCGCGGGCAATGGCAACGCGCTGCCGCTGCCCGCCGGAAAGTTCGTGCGGTCGTCGGTCGATGACGGTGTTTGGCTCAAGGTGCACGCGGCCGAGAAGGCGTCGAACCTCGTCGTCGAGCTGTTCCTTCGGCACGACATTGTCGAGCTGAAGTGGACGCTGGATGTGGTACCCGATCGAGTGATACGGATTGAGCGACGCGAATGGATCTTGGAAGACCATGCGCAGCTGCTGGCGGTAGGAGCGAAGACCCTTGCCGCGGCGGGGGATCGGTTTTCCGCCCAAACGCACCTCTCCGGTTGTTGGCGTTTCGAGTTGAGTGAGGATCTTTGCGATAGTCGACTTGCCGCTTCCTGACTGGCCGACAAGCCCGGTTGTGTGGCCGGACTTGAGCGTAAAGCTCACATCATCTAAGGCTTTGATCTGGCCGGCACCCCGTACGGAGTAAATCTTGGTGACACCATCGAATTCAAGAAGGCTCATCGCGAAACCAGGCCTTTCTCACCGGTGAGGCGCGGGAAGGATGCCAGTAGTGACTTTGTGTAGTCGTCTTGTGGATTAGTCCAGATTTGCTCTGCCGTGTCGAGCTCAACAATCTCGCCGTCGCGCATGATGGCAATGCGATCGCTGATTTCGAGGAGAAGGGGGAGATCGTGTGTGATGAAGATGACAGAGAATCCGAACTCGTGCCGGAGGGCGGAGATTTGACGCAGAATCTCGCGCTGCACGAGCACATCGAGTGCGGTGGTCGGCTCATCCATCACCATCAGCTGCGGGCGGAGCGCGAGCGCCATAGCGATCATTACGCGCTGCCGCATGCCCCCTGAAAGCTCGTGCGGAAATGAGCGGTATCGCTGCGCGCCAACTTTGACGATCTCAAGGAGTTCGATGACCGCGGCACGGCGCTGCGCTCTAGCGTAGGTCGGTCGGTGAACCTCGAAAACGTCTTCGAGCTGTGATCCGATCGTCGCTACAGGGTTGAGCGAGTTCATCGCGCCCTGAAATACCATCGAGATTTTGTCCCAACGAAACCGGCGCATATCTTCGGGGTCTAGCGCGTTGATTTCGATATCTTCGCCGGAAGAGTCGTGGAAGACGACGGAACCGCTGGTAATTACCGCGGGGGCTTTGAGTAGTCGCTGGACCCCATAGGCAAGGGTGGTCTTGCCGCATCCGCTCTCGCCGGCCAGCCCGAGGATCTCACCGCGACGGAGGTCGATGTTGACGTTGGTGACGGCTGCCACGGGCGGATCAACGTCGTAGACGACTGAGAAGTCTCTGACGGAGAGCAGTGATTCTCCCATTGGTGCATGCTCGCTTTCTTGGTGCCTAGCGTCTAGGGGCTTACGCCTTGTGCCTGATGTCTGGCGGGGCGAGTGCGATGGACGCACTGCCCCGCCAGAGGTGGAGTTGTTAGCCCGGTGGCTAACTAGTTGGCGTCAGCTTGCTGAGGATCTGGACGACCCCCGGCTGTGTGGGATCCGCCGATGCGTACTGATCGTCTTCGGTGGGGAACCCAACGTAGTTCCGGGTGTTGTACTCGCCGAGAAGTGGGTGCGCCCCGAGTGGAATGGCGGGAACGTTGTCTACGAAGGCTTTCTGGATAACCTCGAGAGCAGCCGTTCGTTCAGCGTCGGATGCGGTGTTCGCGTAGGTGTTCAACCCTTCAGTGACTGCGGGGTCGTCGAAACGTCCGAAGTTGAACTGAGCGCGATCATCGACGATCCACTTGGTGTCCATGGTCGAGGTGTAAAGGCCGTAGGCATTGCCCGTGTCCTCGAGCCAGTGGATGATCGCCTGGAACGTTCCTTCTTGGCGTGCGGCGTCCCAGCCGCCCCAGTCAGGCTGGTCGACGTTGACGTCAATTCCGAGGCCTTCGCCAAGTTCTTCAGCGAGTAGCGCCTGCTCAGTGTTCCAGTCGCTCCATCCTGCAGGAACAGAGATCGAGAACGAGACGGCCTCGCCATCGGGGTCGATCAGACTGTCGTTTTGCCAGGTGTAGCCGGCATCCGTAAGAATCTGCTTCGCTCTATCGACGTCGACCTTGTAATTCTGGCCGCTGTACTCGGGCAGGATCTCATTTTCGAGAAGATCGCTCAGCCCGGTCACGCTCCAAATAGCCTCGCTTGCTCCTTCACGCGCGATGTCGACGTAGGCCTGACGATCGATAGTCCATGCCAATGCTTCGCGGAGGGCTGGGTCGTTGAATGGCTTTGTCTGAAGGTTGAGGAACAGCGTGCCGGCTCCGGCGGTTGGCGACACGAGGAAATGGTTGGTCTCATCAGCGGCCAGATAGCTCGCTTCAATTTGTGGGATGAATGCTTGCGCCCAGTCGGCTTCGCCCGAGACGAGTGCGGTGGTGAGGGCCGCGTTGTCGCCGTACGACACGTAGTGCAGTTCAGGAACGGCCAGTTCACCGCCCCAGTAGTTCGGATTCGCCGTGAGAGTGACAGATTCGGTCGACCAGTTGTCGAGAATATAGGGGCCGGTGCCGACGGCGAGGCCTTCGTCGGTGAGCGGGTCAGTGTTGGGGTCTGCGATGTTCTCCCAGATGTGCTTGGGCACGATGGGGGTGTGCAGGACTCGGGCTTGCGAAACGTACTTCGAGTCGCCGAACTTCAGTGTGATGGCGTCTCCGTCAACAGTCGCGCCCTCGTACTTGAGTCCGCTGGTATCGGTGAGCGTACCGTTGAGGAATTGGTCGAACGTGAAGACGATGTCGTCGCCCGTAAAGTCGGTTCCGTCGCTCCAAGTGACTCCGCTGCGGGGCACAACGGTGAGCTCGGTGTAGTCGTCGTTCCACTCCACGGACTCCGCGAGCCACGGCGTGGTGCTGAGGTCCCCTGTCGGGTTGACAAGAGCTAGCGACTCAAAGATGACCAGGGAATAGCCGTACTTTTTAGCGGACGAGTCGCCCAAATACGGATTGTGAGATTCGGTGGTAATCGCGCCGTCTGGCTTCGCGATCGTGAGTGCCGCGCCGCTTCCGGCAGCGGTGTCGCCGCCGCTCGTGGCGCAACCGGTCAGTGCCAGCGCCGCCGCGATGCCGATGGCACCAATGGATGTTCTTAGCCTCATTGCTATTCTCCTTCGTGTGGGTGCACGACTCTGTGCGTGTGAGCATATGACGCCGGGCGTGTCCGAAGGACGACGACGGTGTCGAACTGAATGCGGTTTTACCTTACAATCAAGTAAGTAAGTTAAGCAAGCATCGGTTCAGTCGATCTCGATGCTCGTGCGCGGATATACTTTCATCCGGAAAGCAGCTAAAGGGGATGCGAACCATGGCAGTTAGTCGGCGGCCACCCCGTTCCCGCCCTGAAACGCTCGCTCGGCGCCGTGACATCCTCGATGCCGCGGTCGAAATCTTCGGCAACAAGGGCTTTACTGGCGGAACGCTGCAAGAGATTGCCGATGAAGTGGGCATGACTCACGCCGGAATCCTGCATCACTTTGGTTCAAAGGACAAGCTTCTTCTCGAAGTGCTTGCCCTCCGCGATGAGACAGACGTTGCTGATCTCGACGAGCAACACATCCCGGACGGGATCGCACTATTCCGCCACTTGGTTCGCACGGCGTTTATTAACGAGGGGCGCCCCGGTATCGTTCAGGCCTATGCCGTGCTGTCTGCGGAGTCGGTGACAGACGATCATCCGGGGCGCGATTTCTTCGAGAAGCGGTATGAAGTGCTGCGTGGTGCGGTCTCTGACGCCTTTACGATGGTGTGTGCCGAGCATGGAGTCACCTCGAAAGAAACGATCGCCCTCGCATCTGCCAGCATCTTGGCAGTCATGGACGGGTTGCAAGTGCAGTGGCTTCTCGCCCCTGACACCGTCGAACTCGGTCGAGCATCGGAATTCGCTATTGAAGCGATCGTCGACTCGGTGATTGCGCCGACACGGTCACCGTTGTCCTGACGGACGGCGAACGTGAGCGTAGCGATCCGCTGCGGGCACCGGGTGAGGCGGAGATGCGCTTGTCAGCATCGTCGCCCAGTATGGGGAGTATGAGTTTTGAGCTCCCGCCGCTGCGGAATCCACGACGTACTATTGGCGATCGAACCTTCGACTTCTCGCGCCAGGTTGCGGTGATGGCGATTGTGAATCGCACGCCCGATTCCTTTTATGACGCGGGCACCAATTACGCGCTTGAGGATGCTGTCGCCGCGTCGCTGCAGGCTGTCGAGCAGGGGGCCGATTGGATCGATATCGGCGGCGTACCGTTCGCTCCGGGTGACCCTCTGAGCGTGGAGGAGGAGTGCCAGCGCGTCGTTCCGGTGGTGCAGGCGCTTCGCGAAGCATCCGACGTCGTGATCTCGGTCGACACGTTCCACGCTGAGGTTGCTCGCCGGAGTATCGCGGCCGGTGCCACGGTGATCAATGACACGACAGGCTTGAGCGATCCGGACCTTGCCGGCGTTGTTGCTTCCAGCGATGCATCGCTCATTCTTGTTCATTCGCGTGCGCAGCCACGCACCCAGTTCGCGCGGCCACAGTATGACGACGTGGCGGCAGAGGTGCGAGACTTTCTGCAGAGCCGAGTTGAGCAAGCTCTGGCCGCCGGAGTTGCCGATGATCGGCTCTTCATCGATCCTGGACATGATCTCAACAAGAACACGCTGCACAGCCTCGAACTCACCCGCCGGCTCGACGTCATCACCGAACTCGGGTTGCCGACCCTCGTCGCTCTCTCCAATAAAGATTTCATCGGCGAAGTGCTCGATAAGCCGAAGCGTGAACGGCTAGAAGGTTCGCTCGCAGCCGCCGTGGTATCCATCCTCAACGGCGCGCGGGTGGTGCGGGTGCACGAGGTCGCTGAAACAGTGGCTGCCGTGCGCATGACGGAAGCGATTCTGGGGCTCCGCGAGCCCGCGCTGCTGAAGCACAACATGTCCGACATCAACGAAAGGTAGGCACCGTGGCCGACGCATCCGACATCCATTCCCTCAACGCAGGAGCACCTCTCACCGACGAACAACTTCTCGCGAGTTACGCGGTGGCTGATCGGTCGGTGCCGTGGTTGCGCGCGAACTTCGTGTCGAGCATTGATGGCGCTGCCACCCACGAGGGAGTGTCTGGTGGGCTTGGCACGGACTCAGACGGGCGAGTATTCGGGCTGCTCCGTCGCCTTGCGGATGTCATCGTCGTTGGTGCGGGAACAGTGCGGCAAGAGGGATACCGCAATCTCGCTCTCGACGAGAAGTCTGCAGAGTGGCGGACTTCGCAAGGACTCGCCGCTCAGCCACCGTTTGCCATAGTGACGGCATCCCTGCGGCTGGAGCCGGGAGACTTGGGTAGCTATGCGACGCGCCCCCTCGTGGTGACCACCGAGAGCGCACCCGCGGAGAGCCGTAAACGAATCGAAGAGGTTGCTGACGTGATCATTGCGGGGGATTCTGCCGTAGATACCGTCGAGATGAAACACCTCCTCGCGGAACGCGGGTTGGTTCAGCAGCACAGTGAAGGCGGGCCGACACTCTTCGCGACGATGATTGCTCAGGGCGTTGTTGACGAACTCTGCCTCACCGTGAGTCCGCGACTCGAAGGCGGCTCGGCTCGACGAATCGTGGATGCTGCGGATGCGACACCACAAAACATGTCGCTCGCGCACGCGCTGTCCGCGCCCGATGGAACGCTGCTGCTGCGCTACGTTCGAGCGCGTTAGCTAGTACTCGGCCGCTGCGGTACTTTCGAGCCCGCTAGCACTCGACAACGTTGACGGCGAGACCACCCATCGACGTTTCTTTGTAGCGGGAACTCATGTCTTTGCCGGTCTCGGCCATGGTGATGATGACCTCATCGAGCGAGACGCGGTGCTCGCCATCGCCCCACAACGCCATCTTCGCGGCATTGATCGCCTTCGAGGCAGCAATCGCATTGCGTTCAATGCACGGAATCTGCACGAGTCCACCAATGGGATCGCACGTGAGTCCGAGGTTGTGTTCCATCGCAATCTCGGCCGCATTCTCGACCTGTGCGGGAGTTCCACCGAGAATCTCTGCGAGCCCCGCGGCGGCCATGGAGGAGGCTGAGCCAACCTCGCCCTGACATCCGACCTCGGCTCCCGAGATGGAAGCCATGCGCTTGTAGAGCACGCCCACGGCCGCGCTGGCCAGCAAGAAGCGCACGGTTGCGTCATCCTTCGTCGCCTGGTCGGCGTCTTTCATGCCTGGTGCGTAGTGGGTCGCGTAGAACAGCACGGCCGGGATGATGCCGGCAGCACCGTTGGTGGGGGCAGTGACGACCCGGCCACCCGAGGCATTTTCTTCGTTGACGGCGAGAGCCACAAGGTTGACCCATTCCTGCCAAAAGTTGGGATCGCGGTTGGGGTCTTCTTCGCGCAGGCGTCGGTGCCAGTCGGGGGCCCGGCGACGTACCTTCAAGTTACCGGGCAGGTTGCCGGTGCGTTCAAGGCTATTGTTCTTGCACTCATCCATGACATCGCGGATGTGCAGAAGGCCAGCAACCACCTCAGACTCGGGGCGGCGCGCCAACTCGTTGCGCAACATCACGCCGCTGAAGCTGAGCCCTTCGGCGCGACAGTGCGCGAGCAATTGCGCTGCAGTGCGGAACGGCAGAGGATCAGCCACGGCGGCTGGGCCGCTAGAGGAGCTGCCATCGCGGTTATCGCCCTCGCGATAGATGAAACCGCCGCCGATCGAGAAGTAGGTTGCCTCGAGAATTGCGGCGCCATCCGCATCGTATGCCGCAAAGCGCATGCCGTTCGGATGCCCGTCGAGCACGGTGAGCGGGTGCAGGGCAATATCGGACGCGCGGAACGGCACATCGTGACTCGCGCCCAAGCGCAACACTCCGGATTCTTCGATGCGGGCCAGAATCTGTTCCATCTCCGCGGGGAGAACCTGGTCGGGGAGCTTGCCTTCCAAGCCAATGAGCACCGCGCTCATCGTGCCGTGGCCAGCACCGGTTGCGGCGAGAGAGCCATAGAGGCGAACGCTGAGAGTGGCGACCGAGTCGAGCATCTCGTGTTCGGAAAGATCAGCGGCAAATGACGCAGCCGCGCGCATGGGGCCAACCGTGTGTGAACTGGACGGGCCAATGCCGACCGTGAACAGATCGAAGCTGCTGAGGGGCACCTCTTCGAGCGAGGGCGTTGGTACTTCGGTTCGGGGGGTCAGATTGCGAATGGCCACGGTGACTCCGTTTCTTCACCACACTGCGTCGTGCGGGCGTCGTTGAGTCCTCTCCGCTCTGTATCGGGCCTGAGAGTTTCCGCACGCTTGTGGCGTTGCGTTGCCCCGTCGGCGAGTCGGACAGGGCCGACTACTTTTCAGAGTTGCCTATCCACTGCGGTACTGGGGCCTGAGAGATTCCCGGAGAGGGTTTGCTCCTACGGCGCCAACCATCGATCGGAAGGACTCTCCCGCAGCAGAATGACGGCTGTTCACTTGTGCCATCAGCATACACTTGAGCCTGCCTCGCAGACCCGTCAATCTCGCGCCGGACTGGTGCTCAGTCGAGCGGGCGTTCCGCCACTCAGCGCTGCGAAACGCGCGCTCGTAAAGACCGCTTAGTCCTCGGGGTCTGAGGGATCGATCGGCTCGTGGTGGTCAGCGTTTGTCACTCCACGGCGCCAGTAACCGTCGGCTGTCACTTGCTGCTTGGGAAGGCCTAGCTCACGACGCAGGTAGCGGCGGAGCGGAACCAGAGTTGTCGCTTCTCCCGCAAGGAAAACGAAGGTCGACTCGCCGATTTCGCCGAGCGCGCGCAAGGCGGCTTCCAGCTGACCGAGGCCGTCGCGACGATAGAACCAACCGGCATCCATGCGTGACTTCAGCTCGTCACTGAAGTAGCTCTCAAGGCCTTCGTCGGCGACATCGAACAGGGCGGTGATGTTTACCGAGGTGGGCAGCATATCGATCCAGCGAGAGGCTGCCGGGAACGCAGTCTCGTCCGCGATCAGGATGACGTGGGTTGCACCAACGGGCAGCAGTCGTGATCCCCGCGGACCGGCAATCACGAGGCTGTCGCCAACGGCGGCTTTTCCGGCCCAAGCGGAGGCAGGTCCCTCGTCTCCGTGGACGACGAAGTCGATGTCGAGCTCGTGACGACCAGCATCGCTGCGGAAGCCGAGCGGGGTGTAGTCACGCGAAATAACCTTGCCCTCGCCCTTGGGCTTCTTGATTCCCTCGGCGGTCATCGTGGGTGCAGTGAGCACGCCGGTTGCGGGGTCGGGAAAGAACACCTTGACGTGGTCGGTGGGGCCGCTGCTGACAAATCCGGCGAGTTCATCACCGCGAAGGGTGATGCGCGCTATCGACGGTGCCGGGTGGCTGACGGCGCTGACGGTCACGTGGCGGATGACGAGGGGATGCTTGACGGAGTCACGTTCAATTGTCATAGGCGATGGGCGCGGACGCCAGCTCATTTCACTAAAAGTTAGGCTTACCTAACTACTGTAACCCTCGCTTGCTGGGAGAGCTAGAGTGACGGCGCGGTTTCTGTCGTCGTGATCGAGATCTCGCCCTCAAGTGAGCGATGCACAGGGCACTTATCGGCAATGACGAGAAGCGAAGCACGTTGCTCATCGGTGAGGTCGCCTTCGAACGTGAGCTCACGTGTGAAGTGCTCGACCATTCCCTCGGTCGAGGTGCAGTGCTCGCACGCGGCCGCGTCGATACGCTCGCGACTCAGCCGAACACTGACCGACTTCAACGGCATCTTCTTACGGTCGGCGTACATCCTGATGGTGATGGAAGTGCAGCTTCCGAGCCCGGCCAAGACAAGGTCATAGGGTGCTGGGCCATGGTTTTCGCTTAATGGTGCAGGCTCATCCGAAATAAATTCGTGGCCCGAGGCGAAGACGCGCTGTTCGTAGCGCGCAGGGCCGCTCTCGGTGACGATCACCGAACTGCCGTCCTCAGTGATAGTCGCGCTCGGGCTGGCGACCGCAGCAGTGTTTACGGGAGTGTCGCTCTTCGCCGGCTGAGCAGCTGTGGAGTGGTCGAAAGCGTAGCGGGCCGACCACGCTGCGATGATGCTGGCGGCGAAAGCAGCGTCATCCCGATTGCTCAGCAAATGATCCGCACCATCGAGCGCCACGAAGGACTTGGGATGCTTCGCCGTTTCGAAGATCTCGCGCGCATTGTCGACGCCCACCGTCTGATCGATGGGGGAGTGCATGACCAAAAGTGCGGCATCCAAATCGCGCAGTCGCGCGGACTGAGGCTGGGCAGCAATGTCGTCGAGGAGTTGCTTGCGAATGCGGAACTCGCGGCCGCCCAGCTGAACCATTGCTTCTCCTTCAGCCACGATTTCGGCACTGGCGTGAGAGAAGAGGTTGGAGATGTGGGCGGGATCGCTTGGGCTGCCGAGGGTGACGACAGCACGTGTGGAGGGCACACGATGCGCTGCAGCGAGCACGGCGGCTCCACCGAGGGAGTGCCCGATGAGAATCGTGGGGGCGCGGTAGTTGGTGCCGAGATATTCGGTGGCAGCAACGACATCGTCGATGTTGGAACTGAAGTTGGTGTTGGAGAAATCTCCGTCGGAGCCGCCCAGACCGGTGAAATCGAACCGCAACACGGCGATGCCATAGTCAACGAGCGCTTTTGAAATGCGCGACGCAGCGAAGGAATCCTTCGAGCATGTAAAGCAGTGGGCGAAGAGGGCATAGGCAGAAGGGGTGCCGTCGGGGAGGTCGAGGCGGGCCGCCAGCATGGAATCGTTGGAGCCGGGGAATTCGATCTTCATTATCCGTTACCGCTTTCGTGTCGACTTGCTCCAGCGTTTCTCATCCGGATAACGGATGCAACGTCTCCGTGCTCTCAGTTCTTCCCGTTAACGCCAGAACGGCTGGCAAAGACAGTGTCTTCGCCAGCCGTTCTGAAAAGAAAATTACTCTGCGGCACCGGCAAGCGAACCGCTGATCTGGTCACCTGAGGGGTCGTAGACAAGACACAAGATCTCGCGGTCGCCCTCTGACCAGCTGCCCTCGGTGGGGTAGTACCAGGAGAAGTCGTAAACCGAGTCTTCGTACTCTGCGCCGATAAAGGTTCCGAACTCTGCGTAGCAGTCAGCCGTAGCCTGATCTTCGATCGCTGAGTCGCCGGGGAAGTCTCCCTCGGCCATGTACGAGGCAGCGTAAACCTCGGCATCGTGCGGCTCGGCGCAGTCGACGGTCTTGGTGCTGGAAACTTCGCCACCATCTTGGTTGCCGACTTCGCAGTCACCAATAACGAGGCTGAAGATGTCTTGAGTGGTGCCGGCTCCGGGGTCGACGGCATCGGAAATTTCGTTCGTAACTTGATCGAGGATGCTGCAGCCACTGAGCGCCACGGCTGCAACAGCAATGGTGGCGATGGCGAGCGTCCGGCGCCAGATGTTCTCTGTCGTCATGGAAGTGGGTCTCTTTCGTCTGAGGTGGTCACGCTTCGTTCTGGTCAAGCTTAGTGAAACACAGCACATTCACAGGTGGCGGAAGCGGGTGAAAAGCTAGTGAGAGCCCAAAAACCCCAGAACTTCGTCATGAAGAACGCCATTTGTTGCCAGAGCGTTACCTTCCCACGGTCCGGGAATGCCTTCAACTGAAGTGAAACGACCGCCGGCCTCCAACACAATAGGGATCAGAGCCGCCATATCGTACGGCTTCAGATCGAATTCGCCCACGACATCGAGCGCACCTTCGGCAAGCAACATGTACGCCCACATGTCGCCGATCGCGCGTGAACGCCACGTGGCGCGCGTCAAGGCGACGACAGCATCGAGGCGACCAGCTTCATCCCAGCCCGGCAGGCTGTTGTAGCTGATGGATGCCGCCTCAAGCGAGGAGACCTTGCTTACTGAAATCTGTTCGGGCTCGCCATCGTGGGCCTGAGCAAAAGCGCCGTGACCAATAGCCGCCCACCACCGCTTGCCGAGAGCGGGGGAACTGACCACGCCAACCTGGGGTACGCCATCGATGACGAGCGAGATGAGCGTTCCCCAGATGGGGACGCCGCGCAAAAAGTTGGAGGTGCCATCGATGGGATCGATAATCCACTGGCGGTTCGAGTCTCCGGCCTCGCCATACTCTTCTCCGAGAATCGAGTCTCCAGGGCGGGCAGCAGCAATTCCGGCACGGATGCTGCGCTCAACAGCCTTGTCGGCATCCGTGACTGGCGTGCGGTCGGGCTTAGTCGTGACTTCGAGATCGAGCGCGGTGAAGCGGTCGAGCGAGATGAGGTCGGCGTCGCCAGCGAGGGCGAGCGCGAGGGAAAGATCGTCGGCGAGAGTGTATTCGGTCACGACTACACGCTAGCGGAACCGAGTGTCGTGATGAGCCGCTGGAACGAGTCGAGGCGCAACTTGCCGACCTCGCCGAGCGCTCCGGCTGCGACGGCTTCAGCGATCGCGCAGTCGGGAGCATCGGGCAAGTGAGTGCAGCCGCGCGGACATTCTTGGGCAAGCTCGGCCAAGTCGGTAAACGACGACAAGATCTTGCTCGGGTCGATGTGACCGAGGCCAAAAGATCGAACTCCAGGAGTATCGACGACCCAGCCGGTGCCCACACGATAGGAAATCGTCGATGACGAGGTGTGACGCCCGCGCCCTGTGACCGCGTTGACATGGCCAACCGCCCGATTAGCGTCGGGAACAAGCGCGTTCACGAGTGTCGATTTTCCCACCCCCGAGTGGCCAACGGCGACCGTCGTGTGTCCATCGAGCAGGGCGCGTAACTCTTCGAGAGGGACTTCATCAGAACGGCTCTCAATCACCGTCAGATCGAGACCCGCGAAGTTCTCCAAGAACGGCGTCGGATCTTGCAGGTCAGTCTTGGTGATGCACAGGATGGGATCAATCCCCGCATCGAAGGCCGCCACGAGATAGCGGTCGACGAGTCGCGGTCGCGGCTCCGGGTCGGCGGCGGCAACAACGATGAGCATCTGGTCGGCGTTGGCAACAATGATGCGTTCGACGGCATCCGTGTCATCAGCGCTGCGGCGAAGCAGCGTGGTGCGCTCGCGGATGCGCACGATGCGCGCGAGAGTGCCTTCTGTGCCGGTCGTATCGCCGACGAGATCGACCCAGTCACCCGTAACGACAGACACTTTGCCCTGTTGGTTGCGGCCGAGTTCGCGGGCACGAGCGGCGATGATCTGGCGTTCGTCTGGTGTGCCCTCGTCTACCCAGACGCCGTAGCGGCCCCGATCGACGCTAAAGACGCGTCCTTCAATGGCGTCCGCGTGGTCGGGGCGAATCTTGCTCCGCGGTTTGTTGGCTTTAGGGTTCGGTCGCATGCGAATCGAACTCTCGTCGTATTCGCTGTACTTGCGGTCGTCATCGTCGTCATCGCCTGTAAGCCAGCTCATCGTTAGAGCAATCCGAGAGTGTCAGTGGTCAGCGGAGCATCACCGACGAGCGTGCGCCACAGCTCAGGGAACTGGGGGAGAGTCTTGGCGGTCGCGTCGATGCCCTCGATCTCCACGCCATCAATGGCAAGGCCAATGATCGCGCCGGCGGTCGACATGCGGTGGTCTTCGTAGCTGTGCCACACACCACCGTGGAGCTGGGCTGGCTCAATGTGGAGACCGTCGTCGAGTTCGGTGACGGATCCGCCGAGTGCGTTGATCTCGGTGCGTAAGGCTGCGAGACGGTCGGTTTCGTGGCCGCGCAAGTGGCCGATTCCCGTGATTGTGCTCGCGGACGACGCGAGTGCTGCGATCGCCACGATCGCGGGAGCGAGCTCGCCACCGGTAGAGAGGTCGAGCTCAATTCCGGGGTAACGGTGACCGCCCACCACGCCTACGCCGCCATCGACAGTGAGCGCACCATCTTTGCGCGTGACCGTCGCGCCGAAAAGGGGAAGAAGGTGCTCAAGGTCAGCACCGACCTGAGTGGTCGACTCTGGCCAGCCTTCAATCGTGACCGTTCCGCCGGCCACGATCGCGGCAGCCAAGAACGGCGCTGCGTTAGAGAGGTCGGGCTCGAGTGCCACATCGATCGCGCGGATCGGGCCAGCGGGAACAACCCACACCCCGGGTTCCGGGCTCTCGACAACGACGCCTCGAGCAGCGAGGCACTCAATCGTCATTTCGATGTGCGGCATGCTGGGCAGCTTGTCGCCGGTGTGACGCAGCGTGAGCCCCTTCTCGAAGCGTGCTGCCGCTAGAAGAAGACCAGAAACGAATTGGCTGGATGCCGAGGCATCGATGCTGACGTCGCCGCCGGCAACCGTGCCCATGCCATACAGGCTGAAGGGGAGGGTTCCGCGACCGTCGTCGGAGACATCCACGCCGAGCGCTCGCAGTGAGTCAATCGTGGTGCGCATGGGACGACGAAGGGCTGCTTCGTCGCCATCGAAAGCGACCGGCCCGAGGGCGAGCGCCGCAACGGGCGGCAGGAAACGCATGACCGTTCCCGCGAGACCACAATCGATTGAGGTGCCACCTTCGAGTTCGCCCGGGGTGATCTGCAGGTCGGGTCCAAACGCGTTCCCCGTCGCGATCTCGTCAATTCCCACGCCGAGCGCGCGAAGAGCCTGAATCATGAGAGCGCTATCGCGCGAATGAAGGGGCGAGTGCAAACGAGAGGGGCCATCGGCCAGTGCGGCCAAGACCAGTTCGCGGTTCGTGAGACTCTTGCTGCCCGGCAAACTCAGTGACGCCGTGAGGGCATGCGAAACGGTGGGCGCGGGCCAGTTTCCGGGCACCGTGGTGTCTGGCACCGTCTCATCGTCATACGGGCTGAACTCTGGGTTGGAATACTTAGATACGAACATCAGTTACTAAGAGTATCGGCGTTTAAGACCCCACGGAGGAGGCGCCCGCATGACCGCAGTACTGAACACTCAGCAGGATGCCGTCATCAGCGAACTAGAATTGTCGCTAATGACTACCGACAGAATTGAGCCCAGCGCTACTGATGCTGCCGCTGACGAGAAGCGACGACTGTTTGAAGAGCAAGCGCTGCCCTTTATGGACCAGCTTTTTGGCGCTGCCATGCGTATGACCCGCAACCCCACGGACGCTGCAGATCTCGTTCAAGAGACCTTCGTTAAAGCGTTCCAGGCGTTCGGGCAATACCAGCAGGGCACGAACCTGAAGGCCTGGCTATACCGCATCCAGACCAACACGTTTATCAACATCTATCGCAAGAATCAGCGCAATCCCTATCAGGGCACGATCGATGAACTCGAAGACTGGCAATTGGGCGGCGCAGAATCCGTCACCCAGTCGGTCTCGACCCGGTCTGCTGAAGCCGAGGCGATTGACCACCTGCCCGACAGTGCGGTGAAGGATGCCCTGCAGTCGATTCCCGAAGACTTCCGCCTCGCGGTCTACTTCGCCGACGTTGAGGGCTTCTCCTATCAGGAGATCGCCGACATCATGAAAACCCCCGTAGGCACCGTAATGAGCCGACTGCACCGTGGCCGTCGTATGTTGCGCGAACTACTGGCCGACTACGCGCGTGACCGCACCCCCGTCACGCCAGCAGCATCAAGGAGCACCAAATGACCGACTGCGGTTGCGAAAAAGCAAAAGCTGAACTCGAGGAATACCTCGACCGCGAACTCAACGAGGCCGACTTTCAGGATGTCTCAAACCATCTCGACAACTGCGAATCCTGCTCGAGCGAACACCTTGTGGCACTCGCGTTAAAGCTCAAGGTCAAGCAGGCCTGCCGTGAGACGGCACCCGACGATCTGCGCAGTGCGATTTTGTCGAAGCTGGCGGGCGCCTAAACACTCTCTAGCGTTGAGCGCCTCAGGCGGCTCACCGCACACGCGAAAGCGGGCACTCTCCGAAGAGGATGCCCGCTTTCGTCGTTAACGCGGTTGCGGTTACGGCTGAGTAATCGCGTGGTCGATCAGTTCGGCCTGCTCGAGAGCGCTGCGCTTCGACGAACCGGTCGCCGGTGAGGCGGATGCCGGACGCGAGGCGAGCTTGATCTCGCGCGACTCAAGGTGGCGCTGCAGTTCCAAGCTAATGAACGGCCAGGCACCCTGGTTCTCGGGCTCATCCTGAGTCCACACGATGTCTGCGTTCGGGTACTGGCTGAGAACCACATTCATGTCGGCAACGGGGAGCGGGTAGAACTGCTCCATGCGCACTACGGCAATGTGCTTGATCTCGCGCTTGTCGAGTTCGGCAGCGATGTCGTAGTAGGTCTTTCCCGACGTCACGATGACGCGAGTGACGGCCGACTTGTCGTCGAGACGAACATCGTCGAGAACGGGCTCGAAGCGACCACTCGTGAAGTCGGCGACGTCGCTGGTGGCACCGCGCAGGCGAAGCATCGCCTTCGGGGTGAACACGATCAGCGGACGGCGCGGACGCGAGTAGGCCTGGCGACGCAGCAAGTGGAAATACGATGCCGGCGTCGATGGGCGTGCCACGATCATGTTGTTCTCGGCACACATCTGCAAGTAGCGCTCGATGCGGGCGGACGAATGATCGGGGCCCTGACCTTCATAGCCGTGCGGCAGCAGCATGACGACGCTTGAACGCTGCGCCCACTTCTGCTCGGCGCTCGAAATGAACTCGTCAACGACAATCTGGGCGCCGTTGGCGAAGTCACCGAACTGGGCTTCCCACATGACGAGAGCGTCCGCACGCTCGACCGAGTAACCGTACTCGAAGCCGAGAGCGGCGTACTCGCTGAGCAGCGAATCGTAGATCCAGAAGCGTGACTGGTTTTCGGAAAGGTTTTGCAGCGGCAACCACTCTTGACCATTTTCACGGTCGTGGAGCACGGCGTGGCGCTGCACGAAGGTGCCGCGGCGAGCATCCTGACCGGCCATACGCACCGGGGTGCCTTCGAGAAGCACAGAACCGATAGCGAGCAACTCGGCGAAAGCCCAGTCAATGCCGCCCTTGCGGCTCATGTCGGTGCGCTTCTTCAGCAGAGCCTGCAGCTTCTTGTGCACGGTGAAGTTTGCCGGGGGGTTAGCGTGCGCGTCGCCGATGAGCTGAACGACGCTCTCGTCGATGCCCGTCGTGATGGGCTCTCCGATGGCGTCGTCGCGCTGCGAGCCGGGACGCTCAAGGTCAGAAACACCGTTGCCATCCTTGGTGAGGATCGGCATCGAACCGGTCTGAGCGGCATGCGTTTCGGCAAAGGCTCGCTCAAGGCGGTCTTGGAAGTCCTGATGGCTGGCTTCGTACTCTTCCTGAGTGATGTCGCCACGACCGACGAGACCCTCGGTGTAGAGGGTACGAACGGAGCGCTTGGCTTCGATCAGGTTGTACATGAGCGGCTGCGTCATCGAGGGGTCATCGCCCTCGTTGTGGCCACGGCGGCGGTAACAGATGAGATCGATCACGACGTCGCGGTGGAACTTCTGACGGTAGGCGAAGGCGAGCTCAGAGACTCGAACAACTGCCTCAGGGTCGTCACCGTTCACGTGGAAGATCGGCGCCTGAACAGTCTTGGCAACATCCGTCGAGTACTGCGACGTGCGACCCTCGCTCGGTGGCGTTGTGAAGCCAACCTGGTTGTTGATGTTGACGTGGATGGTGCCACCCGTGCGGTAGGCACGCAGCTGCGACATCTGCAAGATCTCAACAACGATTCCCTGACCGGCCATAGCCGCGTCTCCGTGAACCATGACAGGCAGAACGGCGTAGGAACCGATCGGGCGACGGTCTTGCTTGGCGCGAACGATTCCCTCAAGCACGCCATCCACCGCTTCAAGGTGCGAAGGGTTAGCGGCAAGGTAGACAGGGATCTGGCGACCATCAGCAGCAGTGAAGGTGCCCTCGGTGCCGAGGTGGTACTTCACGTCACCCGAACCCTGAACCGTGCGGGGGTCCTGGGTTCCCTCGAACTCGCGGAAAATTTGACCGTAGGTCTTGCCCGCGATGTTTGTGAGCACGCTCAAGCGGCCACGGTGGGCCATGCCGATTGCAACCTCTTCTAGGTTGGCTTCCGCAGCTTTCTGGATAACAGCATCGAGCAGTGCAATCGTCGACTCTCCACCCTCAAGGCTGAAGCGCTTCTGACCGACGTACTTGGTCTGAAGGAAGGTCTCGAATGCTTCAGCTTCGTTGAGCTTGCCCAGGATGCGCATTTGCTCGTCGTGGCCAGGCTTGCTGTAGGGCTTCTCGACGTGATCCTGAATCCAGCGACGCTGCTCAGGGTTCTGAATGTGCATGTATTCAATGCCGACGGTGCGGCAGTACGCATCACGAAGCGTGCCGAGAATCTCGCGCAGTAGCGCTTGACGCTTGCCACCGAAACCGCCAGTGACGAACTCACGATCGAGATCCCAGAAGGTGAGGCCGTGGCTGGAAATGTCGAGGTCGGGGTGTGAGCGCTGGCGGTACTCGAGCGGGTCGGTGTCAGCCATAAGGTGACCGCGAACACGGAAGGAGTTGATCAGTTCTTGAACGCGCGACGTCTTGTTGATGTTGTCGGCGAGGTCGACATTGATGTCGTTGGCCCAGTGGATGGGGTCATACGGAATGCGCAACGCCGCGAAGATGTCTTCGTAGAAGTTGTTTGCACCAATGAGTCGCTCGTGGATCTTCTTGAGGAATTCACCCGAGCCGGCACCCTGAATGACGCGGTGGTCGTAGGTGCTCGTGAGAGTAACGGTCTTGCCGATACCCAACTCGGTGAGAGTGCGAAGACTTGCACCCTGGAACTCGGCCGGGTACTCAAGTGCACCAGCGCCGACAATCGTGCCCGCACCACGCATGAGGCGAGGGACTGAATGCTCCGTGCCGATTCCGCCCGGGTTGGTGAGCGAAATCGTGTTGCCCATGTAGTCCGGGCCGGTGAGCTTGTTTGCGCGAGCACGAGACACAACATCTTCGTAGGCGGCAAGGAACTCGGCGAAACCCATGGTCTCGGCATTCTTGATGCCGGGAACAACGAGCGCGCGCGTTCCGTCAGGCTTGGGCATGTCAATAGCGATGCCAAGGTTGATGTGCGCCGGAGTGACAACCGACGGCTTGCCGTTTGGCTCGTCGTAAAACACGTTCTGGCTCGGGAACTCTTTGAGAGTCTCGATGATGGCCCACGCAATGAGGTGCGTGAACGACACCTTGCCACCGCGAGCACGCTTAAGGTGGTTATTGATGACAATGCGGTTGTCAATCATGAGCTTCGCCGGGATCGTGCGAACACTCGTAGCGGTAGGAACCGTGAGGCTCGAGTCCATGTTGGAGGCGAGGGCCTTCGCGGCGCCGCGAAGGGGAGCAACGACGTTTTCGGTCTTGGGCTTCGCGGCGGCCTCAGCCTTGAGTGTCTCAATAGGAGTCGTTGACGGCGCTTCAGCCGGGATCGGCTGCGGCTTGGGCTCAATTGATGTCGTGCGAGCGATGGGCTGGCTGCCCGTGCTGGGATTAGCCTCATCGACGAAAGGCTTGGCCTCGGCTGCGGGCGCAGCAGCGGGGGTCGCAGGAGCGGCGGGAGCTGAGGGCGCAGTCGCTGCGCTTGCTGCAGTCGCCGCAGGTGCGGCAGGAGTTGCTGCGGCGGCGGGCTGCGGTGCGGCCGGCGTCGTCGCCGGGGCTGCGGCCGGAGCATCCGGAGTTGTCGATGTGGGAACGGCACTCGAGGGCGTCAAGTCTGCCGAGGGCTGATAGCTCTCCAAGAAGGGCCACCATGATTCCGCCACGAGATTCTTGTCTTCGAGGTACTTTGCGTACATCTCGTCAACCAACCATTCGTTGGCCCCGAAGTCGCCCGAGGAGTCTCCGTCCGCTGCGATTCCGGTTACTTGGCCTGACACGTCAAACCGCCTACTTTCAGTTCTGGTGTTCACAAAAACGGCGCGCGGTCTGCGCGCCAGACATCCCTCACAATGTTAATCGCTTTGTTGTGCGTCTGCTGGCCGTGGGGCGGCGATCTCTGTTAATTTCGTGACTTTTCTGCAGATTGTTTTCATCTGGTGACAATTAGGCTCGTCACTATGGATTTCTATGAGACCACTCCCAGACACGACCTCACCTACTCGGACGTGTTTCTGGTTCCCAGCCACTCTTCCGTGGGGAGTCGGATGGCGGTATCGCTGTCGCCAGGGGACGGGACGCCCGCGACCATTCCTCTCGTGGCATCCAACATGAACTCCGTGACTGGCCCTCGACTCGCTGCAAGTTTGGCGCGCCGAGGTGGACTCGGCGTGCTCCCGCAAGATCTCAGCGATGACGACATGGCTGAGGCTCTCGCGTGGGTTCGAAACCAACCCATCGATCTCGACTCTGCAGTGTTCTTGAGTCCGCGCGACACTGTTGAGAAAGCGCTGTTGCTTGTGCCTCCGCTGCCCGGCCACGGGGTTGTACTCCAGAACGATGGCGAACTCGTCGGTGTGGTGGATGCCGAACGACTGGCTACCGCGATGCCCGGTGCCGAATTGGGTGACATCGCGCGGACTATCACGCACTCCATCGACCGCTCGGAGTTTGACAGCCCCCGCGAACTCTTCGACCTTCTTGTGGAGCGAGAACTCAACTTCGTACCCGTCGTGGTTGGCGACACAGTAATAGGAACGACAAGTATGAAGAGCTCGCTTCGCTCTACGCTCTACCTGCCAGCGCTCGACAGCGATGGCGCGCTCGCGGTTGCCGCCGCTCTCGGAATCAACGGTGATGTCGGAGCCCGCGCACGGGCGCTCGTCGCCGCCGGGGCGTGCGCCCTCGTTCTCGACACCGCGCACGGACACCAAGAAGGCATGGTGCGGGCGATCGAAACGGTCGCCGCCCTCGACCTCGGCGTACCGCTGGTTGCTGGCAACGTGGTGACGAGCGCCGCCGTGCGTGACCTTGTTGGAGCAGGAGCAACCATCATCAAGGTCGGCGTCGGGCCGGGCGCCATGTGCACCACGCGCATGATGACCGCGGTGGGTCGTCCGCAGTTTTCCGCGGTGCTAGAGACGGCGGCAACCGCGCGCGAACTCGGCGCCCACGTGTGGGCTGATGGAGGGGTGCGCTATCCGCGCGACGTCGCGCTCGCGCTCGCCGCTGGTGCAGCATCCGTCATGATCGGTTCGTGGTTTGCCGGCACGATCGAAGCCCCGGGCGAATTGCGCCACGACGACGCCGGCGCGTTGTACAAAACAAGTTGGGGGATGGCGTCGACGAAGGCAGTGAGGGCTCGCTTTGGTGGCCTCGATGCTTACGATCTCGCCCGAAAAGAACTCTTTGCTGAGGGCATTTCTGGTTCCAAGATTTATCTTGATCCTGCTCGGCCGTCCCTCGATGATCTCGTCGATATGATCACGTCGGGGGTGCGTAGCTCGTGCACTTATGCCGGAGCCGCTACCTTGACGGAGTTTCGTGAGCGGGCGCTGGTCGGCATCCAGTCAGCTGCCGGCTATGAAGAGGGAAAAGCGCTGCCGGTGAGCTGGTAGTAGATCGGTCGTTCCTAAGGAATCTGTCCTATAATTGGGGCCATAATGGACGACCCTCCCTCTAGTTGTCGCCGGAGCCATGCTCCGTGCGACCATCACCTCTATTTCGCCCGTTCTCTACCTACCTCCGCGGCTGGAGGTGAATTGTCATGAATGAATGGCTTCTCCTCGCCGCTGGCATAGTGCTGACTGTTGGCACTGGCTTCTTCGTCGCCTCTGAATTTGCTCTCGTCAATCTCGATCGTTCCGATCTAGAGTCCCGGCAAGAGCGTGGCGAAAAGCGACTCGCCCCCATCATCGCGGCGCTTAAGCACACCTCTACACACCTGTCGAGCGCTCAACTGGGCATCACGCTCACTACGCTGCTCGCGGGTTATACGCTCGAACCGGCGTTCAGTATTTGGCTCTCGATCCCACTGGGCACTGTGCTGCCCGAGGGTGTCGTGGTCGTGATTGCTAGCGTGCTCGCGATCACCTTTGCCACGCTGCTCTCGATGATTGTTGGTGAGCTGGTTCCCAAGAACTTCGCTCTTGCACTGCCGCGGGCAACCGCCAAGTTTGTTGTGCCCTTTCAGATTTTGTTCACTACCGTGTTCAAGCCTGCGGTCAGCCTGCTAAACAACACGGCAAACGCGATTCTTCGTTCCGTGGGAATCGAGCCGAAAGAGGAGCTTTCTGGCGCGCGCACGGCAGAAGAACTGACATCCCTAGTGCGTCGTTCGGCTAGCCAAGGCAGCTTGGAAGCTGATACTGCCACTCTGCTGGCGCGCACTCTCGCCTTCGCCGATCACACGGCGCAAGATGTGATGACACCGCGCCCGCGGGTAGACAGCATCGACCGCACCGACAGCGCGCAGGACGTCATTGATCTTGCCAAGCGCACCGGCTTCTCTCGCTTCCCCGTCATTGACGACAGCATCGACGATGTCGTGGGCTTCGTGCACATCAAACAGGCGGTTGCTGTGCCACACAAGAAACGTGCCGACGTGCCCGTCTCCGCGCTGCAGACCGAAGCGCTTCGAGTGCCCGAAACGATGCGACTGGATTCCCTGCTCTCCGAACTTCGTGGACGTGGTTACCAGATGGCCGTTGTCGTTGACGAATACGGCGGAACAGCCGGAGTCGCCACCCTCGAAGACCTCGTGGAAGAGCTCGTGGGCGAAGTATCTGATGAACACGACCGTTCGAAAGCCGATGTGGTGCGTTCTCGTGACTGGTTCACTTTTCCCGCAATTCTGCGCCCCGATGAGCTTCTCGAGCGCACGGGCGTTGAGGTTCCCGAAGAAGGGCCCTACGAAACGGTTGCTGGCTGGCTCATGAGCGAACTCGGTCGTGTGCCGCGCACCGGCGATACCATTTCTGCCGCCGGCGGAGTGTTCCGCATTGAACGACTGGAAGGCCGCCGCATCGACCGCGTGAGGTTCACCCCTGATCCCATTGACGCGACAAGCGAAGCTGAGGTGGTGCGCTAATGGACGTCTGGGGAATTGTCTGGCTATTCATCCTGCTGGTCATCAACGCTTTCTTCGTGGGGGCAGAGTTTGCCGTCATCTCGGCGCGACGCTCACAGATTGAACCCCTCGCGGCATCCGGTTCACGCTCGGCAAAGACTGCGCTGTGGGCGATGGAACACGCGACACTGATGCTCGCAGCCTGCCAACTCGGAATCACCGTCTGCTCACTGCTGATACTGAACGTGTCAGAACCTGCCATCCACCACTTGCTCGAAGTGCCGCTTGCTCTGACCGGCCTTAGCGAACAACTGATCAGCACGATTGCGTTCATTCTCGCGCTGATCATTGTGTCGTTCCTGCACGTTGTGCTTGGCGAGATGGTGCCGAAGAACCTGTCGTTCTCGATTCCCGATCGCGCGGTGCTCATTTTGGCGCCGCCGCTCGTGTTCATTGCGACAGTCTTCCGCCCGATCATCGTTGCCCTCAACGCGACGGCGAACGGCATCCTGCGACTCTTCAATGTCGTGCCCAAGAACGAAGCGAACAGTGTTTTCACGCTCGATGAAGTCGCCACGATTGTGGCGCAGTCGAAGCGAGAAGGCGTGCTGACAGATGCCGGTGGCACCCTCACTGGTGCGTTCGAGTTCACCTCCAAAAAGGTTCGGGATGTTGCAATCCCGATGTCGGGGCTCGTTACGTTGCCCGAGGATGCCGCTCCTGCCGATCTCGAAAGGGCGGTCGCTCAGCGCGGCTTCTCGCGCTACATTCTGCTGAACGATGCGGGGGAGCCAACGGGGTACCTGCATCTGAAGGACGTCATCGATCTTGATGAGAGCGAATTCTCGGAGCCAGTGCCGCCCAAGCGTATTCGTCAGCTCATCTCGATGTACTGCGAGACCGACATCGAGGACGCGCTAGCTACCATGCGTCGTTCAGGTGTGCACGTTGCTCGCAGCTTCGATGCGACCGGCGAGACAACCGGTGTGCTGTTCCTCGAAGACATCATCGAAGTGCTCGTTGGCGAAGTGCAAGACGCCACCCGGCGTCGCTAACAGCGTTCTCAACTATCGTTGACATCTATGGAGACTGAGCCGATGTGGGGTGCTGCTGAGGCAGCACGTCACATCGCTCTGCCCAAAGACTCTGACGACAAGTACAGCCGTGGGGTGCTTGGGGTGATCACCGGATCGGCGCAGTATCCGGGCGCCGCCGTGATCGGCGTCGAAGCTGCTGCGCGAACCGGCCTGGGAATGATCCGCTACCTCGGTGCTCAGCGTGCCGAAAACCTGATCCTGCAACGCCGCCCCGAAGCTGTCATGGGCGACGGTCGCGTGCAGGCCTGGCTGATTGGCTCGGGCATGGACCATGCCAGTCGTGAGCCAGTTGCCGAAGAACACATCTCGGCGGCCCTCAACCAAAAGGTGCCCATGGTGCTCGACGGGGGAGCCCTCGACGTGGTGCACCGCGTCAGCACACCGACGGTGATCACCCCTCACTACCGTGAACTCTCCCGGTTGCTCGGCGAACCCGTCGACGCGATCGCGTCGGCTCCGCGCGACTGGGCGGAATCCGCCGCTAGAACGCTGGGATGCACCGTGCTCCTCAAGGGCCACACGACGTACGTCTCCGACGGAACCACGACAGTCGCGATTGCCGCGGCGCCGGCCTGGCTGGCTACCGCGGGCGCCGGAGACGCGCTCGGCGGCATCCTCGGGGCGTTGGTCGCGACGCATTCAGACGAGGTTCTTGCTGACCAGACAGCGCTCGTGGGGCTCGCCGCAACGGCGTCGTACATTCACGGTCGCGCGGCCGAGCTTGCGAGCGGGGGCGGGCCACTCACCATCCTCGACCTGTGTGTCCACGTGCCGCCGGTGGTCGCTGAACTCGCGGCCATCGCTGGCGGCAGCTCAACCGTTTCCACGCCGGCGTGCTAACCCGCAACACGGTCAGTGCCTTCGCGCTTTGGCTGCTCTTTATTGCGGTTCACCTCGTGTTGGGCTTGCTCAATCTTCATGGCCCCGGCAATCCCTTTGGTGACGTCACCATCGTGTATGCGGGCTGGGCAGACCAGGCTTACGCGTCGGGCGTTGTAGTGGGCGTCGATATTCCGTGGGTGTATCCGTTGCTCGCCATCGTTCCGATTCTCGCCTCGGTTACTTTCGGTCTCGGCCACATTGGGTCGACGTGGCTCGCTCTCGTGATGCTCCTCAACCTCGTCGCGCTCGGCTTTCTAACCCGCTGGGGCCGCTCACGGTCCGGTGTAATTATCGGATGGTGGTGGCTGGCGTTCTTGCTCGCGCTCGGCCCGATCGCGCTCGGTCGCATCGACGCGGTAACAGTAGCGGTCGCACTCGTCGGGGTGAGGCTCCTCAACAGTCACCCGCGGGTCGCGGGGCTCGTGTTGGCGTGTGCTACCTGGATCAAGGTGTGGCCTGCCGCGCTGCTGCTCGCTGCGTTCATCACGGTGCGCGATCGTTGGGCCATTGCATTTGCCGCGGCAGGAGCGACCGCCACCGTGGTGGTGTTCGCACTGTTGGCTGGGTCTGGGATGAACGTGTTCAGCTTCGTAGGCGAGCAGACGGGCCGCGGCATCCAAATCGAATCTCCCGTCGCCGGGTTCTGGCTCTGGCAGGTCGTGGCGGGGGTGCCTGACACCTTTATCTACTATGACGCCTCGATCCTCACCTTTCAGGTGACGGGAGCCGGTATTGAGTTCGCAGCTGCTGTAATGACGCCCCTGCTCGGAATCGTCATTCTCGCCATCGCCCTTCTGGGGCTACGGGCAGTGCGCGCAGGCTCGTCGACTCTGGGCGTGCTCGCGACACTGAGCCTCGCCCTCGTCAGCGCGATGATTGTTGTCAACAAGGTTGGCTCTCCACAGTTCGTCGCGTGGCTCGCTGTGCCGATCGTGCTCGGCTTGCTCGTTGACCGCATGGAGGGGTCGCTGCGGTTTCGAATACCTGCGGCGCTCGGTCTTGCGATCGCGGCACTCACCCAGCTTGTGTATCCGTATTTCTATGACCAGCTTCTGGCCGCAAACCCGATCATGGTTTCTATCCTCACTGTGCGAAACCTGCTTCTCATTGCCTTGTTAGCATCGGCGATCGTGCATCTCGTGAAGCTAGGCTCGCACTCGCCTGCACGCGCACACGACCTGCTACAGCCGCACTTTTCACCTAAGAACGCCCCACATCTCGAACGCCGCATGGCAAAGGAGTCAGAATGATCGTCGCATTCTCAATCGCACCCAGTGGTGGTTCCGATGGAACCGATTCAGTCCACGATGCCGTCGCGGCCGCAGTGAAAGTTGTACGCGACTCTGGCTTGCCGAATGAGACCGACTCGATGTTCACCACGATCGAGGGAGACTGGGATGAAGTCTTCGCGGTCGTTAAAGCGGCGACAGAAGCGGTTGGCCAGTTTGGTTCGCGCGTCTCGCTCGTGCTGAAGGCCGACATCCGCCCGGGGCGTACTGGAGAGATGACCGGCAAGCTCGAGCGTCTCGAAGAAGCAATTCTGCGTGCGGATAGCTAACTATCACCGACGTGCCGTTGTCTGACGGCGCCCGTTCTTAACGAACAAACCGCACTGGATCCGCGTGAAGCGGAGTCAGTGCGGTTTGTTATTGCGGCCGGAATGCGCCGTAGAGCTTAGAGGTGGTGCATCGTGTCGGTCTCGATGAGGATGCCATCCTCGAGAGCGCGCTTACGCAGCGCTACCTTGGTGCCGACATCGAATCCGGCAACACGGTACTTTTCGCGAATGCGCTTGAGGTAGCTCTTGGCGGTCTCTTCAGAAATGCTGAGTTGGTAGGCGACCGATTTCACGGGCTCACCGCCGCCATAGAGCGCCATGACGCGACGCTCTTGAGCGCTGAGCTTGGGGGCGCCACCGATCTCATCGGCATTGATCGCGAGGTCGAGTTCGGCTGAAATGAACGACTCACCCTTGGCAGCCGCGCGAATTGCTTCCACAATCATTTCGGCGTCTTCGCTCTTAACGAGGTAGCCGAGGGCGCCAGCGGCGAGAGCTTCGCGAACCACGTTGGGTTCGGAGTAGGTGCTCATGAGAACGACGCGAACGTTCATCGACTTGAGGGTGTTGATCTTCAGCGAAACCGGGATGTTGTCTTTGAGGTCGAGGTCGAGCAGCACAACGTCGACGGGGAACTCAGGATGGATCGTGAGCTCGGGCCACGTCGGCACGGCAACAACCATGTCGATGTCGGCTGCGGCCTGGCGAATCCACTCGGTGAGTGCACCGAGCAACATTCGGTGGTCGTCAACGATAGCGAGCCGGATGCGCGTTGTTGGTTCAGTCACGATTAAGTCCTCTGGTCGATCGTCTTATCTTACGAAAATTATTGGTCAGCGGGGTTTTCGACTAAGCATTCAATGTCGAGGCGCACGCTGGAGTTCTCTATGGAATCGGCATACGTTCCGACCTTCGCGACCGCTTCCCAGGTGGAAGCGTCGACACGATTTCGTGCCACTCCGGTCGAGGTGATTGAGATTCCGACTGCCACTTTGTCTTCGAAACCAGGCGCCAAAACGGTAGTTGATGGCGCGATTGTGATGTGGACGGAGTTTTTGGCCCCGCGTTTGGTGGTGTCAGTCACAAAGAGCCACGCAGTCGAGAGCAAGCCGTCTCGCTGGGTGGGGTCGAGCAAACCGGCAAGGCTTCCCTTGTCGGTAAGGGTTACCGATTTGCCGAGCAGGTCTGACTCGGTGATCGCGTGATAGAGCCAGGTCTCGCGGCGGCCTTCAATGAGGTGCAGTCGCAATTCGGTGGCGAGGGATGCCGCCGTCGAGGCAATTTTGGGTTGCAACGGTAGCTTGGTCGACCCGTTTGCCACGGAGTCGAGCAGCTTTTCGGCGGCGAGGTCGAGGCGGGCAAGTTCTTCGGATGCCATCATGCCGACAGCAAAACGTGGTGCAGTCAGGGTGCTTTGAACGAGCACGCGGTCGAGCTCGACCTGCACGAGTTGGCGGAAATTGACGATGAGGGAAAGGCCGATCACGGTGGGGAGAACGGCGAAAGCCACAGTCGTGATCTGTGGAGCAATGTTGTCGTCAGTCAGCGGCACATTCACCACGATGGCGGCGGTTAAGCCTGCTCCGATCGCAGAGATAGCGATGATGATGTCTGCGCTGGGGCGAACCGTCAGCACCAGCAGCAGTGCCATTCCGGCTGCCACAGCGGAGGTGGCGTGGCCGCCGATGTCGTGAAGATCCCAGATGGCAAAGATGTCGAGCGCCATGACCGCGGCGAGGCCGACAAGAAAGAGCACAAACATCCAGAGCGGAAGTTGGCCGCTGGTGAGTTGAACCACCGCGATGGTGCCGACGATAATAACTATCAGGAGGCCCCACGCGATAGCTGCCGCGATCGGGTTGGGGTAGATGTCCCATTGGATCACGAGCCAGACCAGACCATAGATGGCGCGAAGGCTCACGAGAATGGCCGCTCCGACGCCGACGAAGCCGGTGCCGAGGCCAATGAGTCGGGGAGTGTCGTCGCCGGCCAGGCGCCGAACGGTTGCGCTCTTGGCGTGGCGTGGTTTGCCGCCGACGATGACGCCGAGAGTGTTTTCTTCGGGGGGTGCGTAGGTCATCGGGGAACCTCCAAGACAACAGTGGTTCCGGAGCCGGGGGTGGAGAACAGTCGAGCCTGTCCGCCTACTTCTTTCAACCGTGCGACGACGGACTCTTTGAAGCCGAGGCTCGCTGAATCAACGTCGTCGAGGATGAAGCCGACACCGGAGTCGGTGATCATGGCTCGAACAGTGGTGTTGTCTTCGGTGATGGTGACGTGAGCTTCGGTGACGCCGGAGTGGCGGCGAACATTTTCGAGACACTCAGCGAGGGCGAGCAGGAAGGCGTCGAGGACGTCGCTGGGAAGCAGAACCTGGCCGGTGCCATGCCAACTGACTTCGAGTCCCATGCGGCCGAAACGTTGCTTGACTGATTCGAGCGTCGTGCCGAGCACTGTTTCGCTCACGGGGGCGCTCAGGTTGTAGTCGCCTGATGCTTGCGGCGTGGGGGTGGCGCCGAGACGAAGCTGACGCAGTAGTCGAGCATCGTCGCCGGCTTGCTGACGCATGGCTTCTGCGGAGACGCCGACACCGGAGTGGGCGAGCAAAGTGAGGGTGGCCAGCACGGTGTCGTGAAGCAGGCGAGCACCCTGACGGCGTTGGGCTTCGGTTTCGCTGGCTTGGCGTTCTGCGCGGTGAGCACGACCAATGCTGGCGATGCGGCGCACGGCTTGCGGAACACCAGAGCTAATCCAGAAGCCGATGAGGGCGGCAAGGATCCAGCCGAAGATAGCGAGGGCGAGTGTACGCACGGGCGGCTGGAACGGGGCGAGCGAAATAATGGTGACGCTCGCCACCGAGAGGAAGCTGACGAGCAGCACGACGCGGCGCAGCAGGGTGGTCGTCAAAACGATGGCAAGACAGGCGAGGGATGCCGACGAGAGTTGTGCGACAGCGGAGAGCCCTGCTTGGCTCGGCCCGCCCGGTGTGCCTGCAATGAGCAGGATTGCGATGATGCCCACGACGAACGAGGGAATGACCCAGCCGAGCGAACGGCTGTTCCCGGTTTGGAACTGCAACACGGCCATGACCGCATAGAGCGGGAGGCACAGCAGCAGGGTCGTTGTCGACACCGCCCCCGGGATGCTCAGGCATACGATCGAAACGATCAGAAAACTAAGACTCGCTACTCGCGCAGTGCGCTGAAGTAGGCGATCTCGTTCTTTCGTAGTCAGGTCCATTTGTGGCAATGTTTGCACATTTCGTGCCTCCCTCGGGGGTGACGCACCGCCGCATGCTAGGAGAAAGCGACATTTTTTCGCGCAACACGCGTATGGCGGGCAACTCTCAGGAAATCTAGAGAGCGAGCAGGCGTTCCAGCTGGGCGCTGACAAGCGCATCTTCAATCAGAAACCCATCATGCCCGAATGGCGAGTGGATGACGTGAGGCAGCGCGCCATCGATGTTGCCCGACAGATGCTCGGCAATGATCTCTTGCCCGGACACCGGAAAGAGGCGATCGCTATCGATGCCCACCACGAGCGCGGGCATTGTGGCGCGAGCCAGTGCTTGTGCGATGGTGCCGCGACCGCGCGCAATGTCATGCGAGCTCATTGCCTCGACGAGAGTGACGTAGCTGTTGGCATCGAAGCGGCGCGCAAACTTGTTGCCGTGAAAATCGAGGTAGCTTTCAACGGCGTAGCGGCCACCTTTGCCCCACGGGCTCACATCGCTCTGCCACGTGCGGGCAAAACGGTCATTGAGCTCGTCGGGGGATCGATAGTTCAGAAGAGCGAGTCGACGTGCCAAGGCGAGCCCGCGGTGGGGCCCATCGCCATCCGCCGCATCGTAATAGTCACCATCGGCAAAGGCGGGGTCGGTTCGGAGCGATTCCACCTGCACAGAGTTGTGGGCGATCTGGTCGGCGGTAGAGACCGGCGGAGCCGCCAAAACGGCTACCTTCTCGACGCGTTCCGGATGCCCGACCGCCCATTCAAGGGCGTGCATGCCGCCCATCGAACCACCAATCACGGCAGCCCATGTGTCGATGCCGAGGGCATCGCTCAGAGCAACCTGCGCGGCTACCTGGTCGCGGATCGTGATGAACGGAAAGCGGGCGCCGAACTCGGCGCCATCGGGGGCGTGGGATGCCGGACCGGTGCTGCCCTGACAGCCACCCAAGATGTTAGGGGAGACGACGAACCAGCGGTCTGTGTCGATGGCTTTGCCTGGGCCAACAAGGTCGTTCCACCATCCGGCGGTTGCATGCCCGTTTCCGGGATTGCCCACAATGTGGCTATCGCCGGTGAGGGCGTGGGCAACGAGGATCGCGTTGGACGCGTCGTCGTTGAGCGTGCCGTGCGTCTCATACGCGATTCGCGCCGAGGGAAGGCGGCGGCCGAACTCCAAAGCAAGATCGGTGACAGTGACAAACTGGCGGTGACCTACCGGATCGCCCTCGCGCCACGCGCCCGTCGCCGGGGGTTTGCCGAGGAGCGAACGCACGTTTGCGTCAGTGATGAATGCCGAAGGAACAGTGTCTTCAGGTGTCTGCCAGTCCATGTCATCTTAAGTATCGCGAACTATTCTGTGTGGCACGAAATTATTACGGAGACGGTGAACGCCGAGCGCGTTAACGGGCAGTGGCGGTAGTGCTCCGAAGAGCACTACCGCCACCGTTGTGCCAGCAGTCTTAGGCGCGCGCGCGAGCCTCAGCGGCTGTGGCGCGTGCGGCATCGAAACCGGTTTGCAAGTCGGCCTTGATGTCCTCGATGTTCTCGAGGCCCACCGAGAGACGCACCAGTCCTGGTGTTACTCCGGCAGTCAACTGCTGCTCGGGGGAGAGCTGTGAGTGCGTCGTCGATGCGGGGTGAATGATGAGGCTGCGCACATCACCGATATTGGCGACGTGGCTGAAGAGCTCGACACTGTTCACGAACGAGCGCCCAGCATCCACTCCACCCTTGAGTTCGAAGGAGAGAACTCCGCCGACACCCTTGGGCGCGTACTTGTTGGCGTTCGCGTACCACGGGCTCGAGGGGAGTCCGGCGTAGAAGACGGTGTCGACGTCGTCGTGGCTGTCGAGCCACTCGGCGATTGCTTGAGCGTTCTGAACGTGACGTTCGATGCGCAGGCTGAGGGTTTCGATTCCCTGGATGAGCGAGAAGGCGCTGTCGGGGGAGATGGCAGAACCAAGGTCGCGCAGCAACTGAACGCGGGCCTTGATGATGTAGGCAATGCCATCGCCGAGAACGCCGGTGTAGCTGGCGCCGTGGTACGAGGGGTCTGGCTCGGTGAGGCCGGGGAACTTGTCGACGTTCTTCGACCACTCGAACTTGCCGCCATCGACGATGACTCCACCAAGAACCGTGCCGTGACCGCCCAAGAACTTGGTAGCGGAGTGCACGATGATGTCGGCGCCGTGCTCGAACGGACGAATGAGGTACGGAGTCGCGATCGTGTTGTCGACAATGAGCGGAACGCCAGCAGCGTGGGCGACGTCGGCGACGAGTTCGATGTCGAGAACGTTGATGCGTGGGTTACCGATTGTCTCTGCAAAAAGGAGCTTCGTGTTGGGGCGGATGGCGGCGGCCCACTCCGCGGCGTCATCTTGGTTCTCAACGAAGGTGGCCTCGATGCCAAGCTTCGCGAGCGTGTACTTGAAGAGGTTGTAGGTTCCGCCATAGACAGACGACGACGAAACGATGTGGTCGCCGGCCTGAGCAATGTTGAGAACGGCGAAAGTCGTTGCCGACTGGCCGGACGCGAGCAACAGCGCTGCGGTTCCGCCTTCGAGGGCAGCAACGCGCTGCTCGACGACATCCTGAGTTGGATTCTGGATGCGAGTGTAAATGTTGCCGAATTCGGCAAGCGCGAAGAGGTTTTTAGCGTGATCCGCGTTGTTGAAGACATACGCGGTGGTCTTGTAGATCGGCGTTGCCCGCGAGTTGGTCGTGGGATCAGGCTGCGCGCCCGAGTGGATCTGCTTGGTTTCAAAGTTCCAGTCGCTCACGGCGGCCTCCTAGGTCGGTTGGTGGATCGGGATGACCGCCACACTGTGAGCCTAAGGAGGCCTGTATGGGCTGGTCAATCACTCGTGAAATATGTCGTAACTCAACGTTTTTTAGTAGACAGATCTGTCTCTTTGGGCAAGGGAACAAAAACCCAGTTGGGCTTCGGCTCGATGATGGGCCGGAAAATCTTCTTAACCAGTGGTGTCGATAGCAGGAGAGCGATACCGATCGAGCAGAGCACCATGCTCACGAGCCACATCGCCGAGGCGCGGTCGTCTAGCAGCAGTCCACTCTCTCGGAGGGGATAGAGGATGAAGCTGTGCAGGAGGTAGACGTACATGGTGGCTTGACCGGCATCCGTAACCCAAGTGTGGCGGCGTGGCACGAGCGCAAAGAACGCAGCGCTGAGCAGGACGGCGAGAAGTATGAGCCCGAAGCGCACTCCTCCGGCCCACCATTGGTCTTCGCCAAGGCCGTGGTAGGAGGCATCGTAAAAGAACCAGAAACGGAGATCGATGGCGCGCCAGAGTTCGATATTGGCGAGGATGATCGCCATAAAGGCCAAGAAGACGGTGACCGCGAGCGCTCGCAGCAGCACGATGCGCTCCGCAACATTCCATTTCTCCATCAGGCCCCACTCGCGTAGCTCCCAGCCGAGAACGAAGAACGGGAGGATTCCGATGGCCCGCGAAAGCGAGAAGGTGCTGTCAACGTTGTCTAGATACCCGACCCCGATCGACGCGATAACGGCCCAAAGTAGGGGCCACCGTACCTGAGACAGGTACGGCAAGATAAGACGGAAAATTCCTAGGGCGAGCAGGAACCACAGTGTCCAACTCGGCGTGGAGGGATTGAGATCCGTTTTTCCTTCAACCAAAAACTTCACGAGAGTCCAGATGGTCTCCATAATGAAGTACGGCACGATGATGTCGGTGATGACGCGTCGCATTTGGAGGGCAGTCGGTGCTCCGGGTTTAGAGAAGTAGCCGCTGATAATTGCGAACGCGGGCATGTGGAACGCGTAAATAAATAAGTAAAGTGCGAGGGCGTAGTCGGAGTCGTACGTCATCCGTTGAATGCCGTGGCCAATCACCACGAGGGTGACGGCGAGAAAGCGGGCGTTGTCCCAGTGCGGGAGTCGTACTTTGGGGGTGCGCGCAGGCTGCGAAGTGGTGAGAGAAGCTCCGGTCATTCGTTGAAGTGTACTGGGCCTCGCCGTGAGCTTCGTGTGCCTTTTCTCGGGTTGTGGGAACTAGATTGAACCGACTGTTCGCTGCAGAAAACATTTCAGGAGACAAATGACCACCGTTCTCGTTACCGGCGCCTCAGGCTTCATCGCCAAACACATTGTTCGCGAATTGCTGGCGAGTAACTACTCGGTGAAAGCTGCCGTGCGCTCCGGAACGCGACAGGCTCAGGTCGAGGCTTTGTTTCCCGGTGCCGACCTGAGCTTTGTCTCTCTTGATCTGCTCTCTGACGAGGGTTGGGCCGAGGCGATGGCCGGGGTAGATGTGCTTCTTCACACCGCGTCACCCTTCCCGGTGGATGAGCCTAAGGACCCCCAGGAGCTGATTCGCCCAGCGGTGGAGGGCACTCGGCGGGCGCTCGTCGCCGCGCAGGCAGCGGGGGTGCACCGCGTCGTTCTCACCTCAAGCTGTGCCGCAATCTATAAGGATTCGACTAAGCCGCGAATGGATGTCTCGACGCCCGCAAACTGGACGGACCCGACGCATCCTGACACCACCGCTTATGAGGCATCCAAAACCTTGGCAGAGCGAGCGGCGTGGCAGTTCGTGGCCGAGCATCCTGAAATGCAGCTCACCACGATCAACCCCGGCGCGGTCTTTGGCCCGCCGATGGATGAGCACTACGGCACTTCTTTGGCGTACGTGGAGCGCTTTCTGGGAGGTGTCGATCCGGCCTACCCCAAGTCGAATCTCCCGATTGTGGATGTGCGCGATGTTGCCCGCATGCACGTTGCAGCAATCGACACCGCGGCAGCGATCGGCAAACGGTATCCGGCGAACGCGGGTGCGATGATGATCGCCGAAGCCAGCACCGTGCTCAAGAATGTCTATCCGGAGCGCAAGATCACTACCCGGCAGCTGCCCAACTGGCTCGTGAAGATTGTGGCTCCCTTTAATCCCGCGGTGCGGGCGCTGGCCGGCTCCATTCAACGCAACCTCGATGTTGATGGTTCTGATGCTCCGCGCGACCTTGGGTTCACTTACATTTCCTCCACCGACGCCATCCTGGCCTCCGCCGAATATCTGATCGCGAACGAACGCTAGCGAGCTCTCGGCGTGAGCGAGCGCGGCATCCGGTGGCTAGCCACCGCCCGAAGCCACTACCGTTAAAGCATGGCGATCAAGCGAGTAGTAGTTACCGGCGCAAGTTCAGGAATCGGCGAAGCGACTGCACGTCGTTTTGTGAAACATGGCTGGCAGGTGGTTGCTGTCGCCCGACGGGAGGAACGGCTTGCGGCGCTCGCGGCCGACACCGGCGTCGACACCTTCGTTGCCGACGTGACGAAACAGGATGACGTCGAGGCGCTCGCTGCCTACCTGCGTGAGCTTGGCCCCATCCACGCGCTCGTCAACAATGCCGGTGGCGCGCTCGGCGTCGCGAGTGTTGAAGAGAGCGACGCGGATGACTGGATCCGGATGTTCGACGTCAACGTTGTGGGAACCAAGCGAGTAACCAGCGCACTCTTGCCGCTGTTGCGCGAAGCAATCGTTGAGGGCGACACGGCGAGCATCCTTATGATCACGTCAATCGCAGCCTCAGTGCCGTACGAGGGTGGCAGCGGGTATAACGCCGCTAAGTTTGCTCAGCACGCCCTCACCGCTGTGTTGCGGCTAGAGCTCGCGGGGGAGCCGATCCGGGTGATCGAGGTTGCTCCCGGCATGGTGAAGACAGAAGAATTTGCGCTCGTTCGTTTCGGCGGCGATGCAGCCAAGGCCGACACCGTCTATGACAATGTGCCCGACCCGCTGGTCGCCGATGACATTGCCGAGGCGATCGTGCACGCTCTCGAGCTGCCGCCGTTCGTCAACCTTGACCTCGTCACGATTAAGCCGGTCGCTCAGGCGGCACCCTTCAAAATGATCCGCGGTGAGCTGAAGGTTCGTTAGTCGTTGCTGTTTCCGGGGGCTGCCGCAGGTTCGGCGCTCTCGGTCGCAGTGTCGTCCGCTGCGGCCGCTGCTACTGGAACGAGCTCGTCGATCTCGTCCACGACATCGGCGAACGCCAGCTTCGGCACCAAGAACAACAGCACGGCGGCGACGAGTGCACCAACACCGCAGATGGTGAACACCGTCAGATAGCCGAACAGGCTTGAGGCGGTTTCGGTGACAGCGGATGCCGCCCCGGCCAAAAGCACGATCGCGAAGATCGCCGAGGCGAACGAGCCACCAATTGTCTTGGTCGTGTTGGTGAGCGCGGTCGCGATGCCCGTCTGGCCTCGCGGTGCTGCTGCTGCGGCCGCAGCGGGTAGGGCGCCGACAAGCGCACCCGAGCCAAGACCTGCGATGCTCATGTTGAGGAAGACACTCAGTGCTGTCGCGTGGAACGGCAAGAACATCAAATAGCCAGCTGCCACGAAGAAGGTGGCCACGATGAGTGCGACGCGCGGGCTCTTCCACTTCGACAGAATCGGGAACAGCAGTGCGCCCACAATCATCGAAACGAGGTAGGCGCCGATGATGTACGAAATCTCATCCGATTCCATGCCGAGGCCGTACCCGTTGATCGGGTCGGTGCCGGCGAAGGTCGCGAGCGGCGCCTGAGCGCCGAGCAAGCTAATGCCGACGAGTCCCGCCGTGAGCTGAATGGGCCACATGCTCGGGTCGCGCAGCATCCGAAGATCGATCGCGGGGTCTTTCTGGCGCAGTTCGTAACGACCCCACGGGATGAAGGTCGCGACACCGGCGAGCATGACGAGGTAAACCCACCACGCCTCGGGCCCATTGATGCGCAAGAATGTGAGCCCCGACGTGATGAGCAGCAGGCCGATCGTGAGGATCACAAAGCCCCAGAAATCGAGAGTGCGGCCCGGCAGCGGTTTCGATTCGGGAACGCCGAACAGGATCACGAAGAAGACGATGGTCACTGCGATGGCCGGGACCATCAGCGTTTGCTGCACGTTCTCGCCGAAAGCCTTGAAGATGCGGCCGCCACCGAGGGCGCCCATGATGGCACCGGCTTCGAGAGCAACCACGAGGAATCCTGCGGCCCGACGGGTCTGGGATGCACCCATGCCAGTGACGCGTCCGCGGTCAAAGATCAGCGCGACTTCGAGCGGGAGCCAGACAACGTAGAAACCTTGCAGAGCCCACGCAATCAAGAAGCTCGTGAAGTCACCCGTGAATGCCAGCCACCAGGTTGCGCCGGCGGTCAGAACGGTCGAAATGAGCAGGATGCGCTTGTGCCCGTGCATGTCGCCGAGCTTCGCCAAAATGGGCACCACAATGGCGCTCAGCAGCAACTGCGCAGCTTCGAACCAGTTGAAGTCAGCATCGCGGATGCCGAGGTGATCGACAATGTCCGGGATCAGCGGGATGTAATACCCCTGAATGATTCCGCTCACCAGCTCGACAAAGAAGAGGTAGCCGATGAGGCCCATCGTGATGGCCCCGGATTTTCCGCGCAGGAATGACATGAACGGATGCTATCGGTAGACAGGGCGCGCATTAGCGTAGTGACATGGACTTGAGCAGTGTCGACCCCGGGTGGTCTCGCGAATTACACCCGTTAGAGGGTCAACTGAAGGCGATCACGACGTTCCTTGACGCTGAAACTGCTGCCGGGCGGCCGTGGCTTCCCCAACCGGATGTCGTACTGCGCGCCTTCGAAGCGCCCTTCGATGACGTGCGGGTGCTCATCGTCGGCCAAGACCCGTATCCGACGCCCGGGCACGCCGTGGGGCTCGCGTTCTCGGCCGACCGGGCGGTGCGACCGCTACCGCGGAGCCTCGCCAACATCTACAAGGAACTGAACGACGACCTCGGCATCCCGCCCGCTGTGCACCCCGATCTGAGCGCGTGGCAACGCCAAGGCGTGTTGTTGCTTAACCGGGTGCTGACGGTGCAGGCGGGCCAGACGGGCTCTCATCGTCGTCACGGCTGGGAAGAGATTACAGCCCACGCGATTCGGGCGCTCGCGGCGAGGCCGCAACCACTCGTTGCCGTGTTGTGGGGCAAGGATGCGGCATCCGTTGCGCCGTTGCTTGGCGATACGCCGGTAATCGTGAGCGCGCACCCGAGCCCGCTGTCTGCGAGCCGCGGATTCTTCGGTTCGAAGCCGTTTAGTCGAGTGAACGCTGCGCTCGAGGCGCAAGGCGCTGCACCTATCGACTGGCGCGTTGACCGGTAGATCGACCCCTAAAATTAAGGTCGCGTCACCCCTCACCCCTCACCACTTGCATCATTTGTCACGACACCTCGGGAGCAGCCATGGCACACCACTTTAGAGACGCCATCGCAGCGGATGACGCGGCGCTCGCCGACATCTACGGCCATTATGTGAGCACGACCGTCGTCACTTTCGACATCGTCGAGGTCACGCCCGAGATCATGACCGCCAAACGAGCCGGCGTTGAAGACTCGGGCCTACCGTTCATCGTTGCGGTCGACGACAATGAGCGAGTGCTTGGCTATGCCGCCATGTTCCCTTGGCGCCCCAAGGCTGCCTACAAGCACACCGTCGAAGGGTCGATCTATTTGTCGCCGGCCGCCACCGGTCAGGGCGTGGGCGGCGCACTGCTCACCGAACTGCTCGATCGCGGACGGCAGATCGGCATCCGCGAAGTCATTGCCGTGATCTCGGATGAGGGCACCGAGGCTTCCGTGCACCTTCACCAGAAGCTGGGCTTCGAATCCATCGGGCACCTCAAAGGCGTCGGCTTCAAGTTCGACCGCTGGGTCGGCACGTACCTGCTGCAGAAGTCGCTCGACGCGTAGCGCTGGCACAGGTACGGCCACTCAGAAACGAAACGAAACGTAGCCAGCTAGAGTTAGCTGTGTACATTTCGTTTCGTAAAGGAGGGGTGATGAAAGTAGTCAGGCCGAAATCTGCTGAGAGCGCCGAGACAAACCGGAGCGGTCTCTACCGTGATGCACAAGCGGGGAAATGGGAACGGATCGCACGCGGTCTCTATCTCCCCGTCGGTTCGCCTGCGGCAGACTGGGACCAGATTGAAGCTTCAGCGCGGCGTCCTGAAGCGACAATTTGTCTCGTTTCCGCCCTCGCGTACTACGACCTCACTGACGCCATCCCCGCTGAGCTCGATGTCGCCATCCCCCGAGGAGCGCGCGCACCGGTCAGTGACGGGGCCATCCGTTGGCACCGGTTCGACAAAGCCACCTTCGGCATCGAGCGCAACGAAATTGCCATCCCGGGAAGCTCCCACACCATCGGTATCTACACGCCTGAGCGCACCATTGCCGATTGTTTCCGTCTGCGAGCAATAACTGGCTATGAAATTCCTCGAGAGGCGCTCAAAGAGTGGCTCCGCCGCGGAGGTAAGCCAGCCAAGCTCGTGCAGGCTGCTGTACAGCTGCCGCGCACCAAGACCCCAGTCTTGGCCGCTTTGGAAGCTCTCTCGTGAATGGCGACGAAGTCTTTCGTCGAATCCAAGCAGCTGCGCGAGCGAGCGTTGCTGCGAACGGTTCTCCTGCGCCCACACAGGAGTACCTAATTCGTCACTCGCTGGAGTCATTCCTCGACAGACTCAACCGCACCGTGCACGCGCCCGACTTCGTGCTGAAAGGGGGACTACTGCTCGGGGCGTACGGGGTTCGCCGTCCGACCAAAGATGCAGACTCAAACGCGATAGCGGCGGATGTCACTCCAGAACATCTCAGCCAGGTAGTGCGCGACGTCGCAGCCGTTGATGCAGGTGACGGGGTTGAGTTCTTGCTCGATACGCTCAACATCGCAGAAATTCGAGACGACGCTGACTATCCAGGCGTGCGCGTTCGTGTGCAGGTAACAGTAAGCAGCTGGCAGGGCGTTGTGGCATGGGACGTATCCGCTGGGGATCCCATCGTCCCGGCTCCGCGTGAGGTCACGTTGGAGCGAATTCTCGGAAACCCCATCAGGCTGGTCGGATATGCGCCGGAGTCGACTGTCGCCGAGAAAGGGGTCACGATTTTAGAAAGAGGCATTGCGAGCACTCGCTGGCGGGATTACGTCGATATCGTTACGCTCAGTGGCGCCGGTCTCGACGCTGCAGAGCTCCTCAAAGCAGTGCGCGCAGTGGCCGCCTACCGGGAAGTGAGTCTGTCACCGATCGCCCCGATTCTCCAAGGATATGGCGCATTGAGTCAGCCAAAGTGGGCAGCATGGCGCAAGAAAGAACGCTTACAAGACGTCTGCGCAGAAAAATTGGACGATCAGATTGCACAAGTCGCGGCCATCCTCGACCCAATCTTCGAACAAGGCTCTGAATGATCAGGCACTGCATTCGTTGCTGAGCGAGGCCGCTAGCTCGAAGACATAGCGATCCTCCGCATACCCCTCGATCAATCGACGGTCAACCAGGTTCCTGCAAAGATATCGGAGGTCTGTTGCATGGGCGAAAGGTTGTCCTCGGTTTGGGTGGATTTCTCTTTCAGGCATACCTGACCCGAGTGGCACCCTAGAAGCGGCTTGCTTGGTCATTGACGCCGGATGCCCGGCCTCCCGGAAGGGGAGAGCCGGGCATCCGCGTCTCTGAGTTGTTCTAGCAACCGCAGCCTTAGAGCTACGCCGCGTTGCGCGGGGTTGCCCGTCGCAGCAGCACGAAGCCGGCGACGCCGCTGATCGCGGTGAGCACGAGGCTCCAGGCGGCGACGCCGAGTACGCCGAGGTCGACCAGTGTGGAGCCCACGGCAGCCCACGAGTCGGTAAAGGTGGTCAGCGCGATCAGGCCGACGAGGAGCGCCCCGACGATGATGAAGAACATCGTGACGCCGGTTGCCTTCCACCGCACCCAGACCGCAGCAATCGCGGAACCGAAGAAGAGGAAGAACAGGAACAGCACGAACGTAACGAAGATGCGTTCCGGCGCAGATTCACCGAAATAAATCGGTGCAAACATCGTTCCGCCCATGCCCCAGCCGTTTGTTGCCTTTTCGATTGCTCCGAGCACGGTGAGACCTGTTGTGTAGATCACGGCAAGAGCGATGAAGGCGAGAGCGCTGCCGAGGTAGTAGTCGCGACGAGTGACGCCGTAGCCGAGTGCAAACGGGAACGTGATGCTGATCGCTTGAATCGCCACCACCATCATGTAGATGAAGATGAAGAAGCTGGATCCACCAAATTCTGTTCCCTCGAGTGCGCCTTCTCTTTGCTCGGGAGAGAGCGCCGAGTAGATCAGCCACCAGATCGTGAGCGACCCGACAAAGATCACTCCGAGAATGATCCACGGTAAGCCGAGGGTCGTCCAGGGGTTGGCGAAGTGCAGTTTCGTGACGCGCGTGATGCGCTTCAGGGGGCTTGCCGGCTGGGCGAGAGCCGTTGTTGTGGTGGTCATGCGCTGGCCTCGAATTCCTTGGTCTCGGTGCGGGTGAGTTGGATGATGAGCTGCTGCAGCGACACCGGTGACAGTTCCAGCCCGGCAGCGTGTGCGTCGCGGCGCTCGCTCTCGCTAAGCCCGGCGACGGTGACAGAGCTGAGCCCGCCGATACCGTCGCGGTGCAACACTTCGCGGTCGCCGATGAACGCCTCGACGGCGGTCTTCATGCCGACAACGTTGGTGGCGCGATTGCGGAGAGTTTCGGCATCCTCGTTGATGAGGAGTTTGCCTTCGTCGATCACGAGAACGTGTTCGAGCAGGTTGCTGACCTCGTCGATGAGGTGAGTGGAGAGGATCACGGTGCGCGGGTGGGCGGCGTAGTCCTCAAGAAGGCGGTCGTAGAAGATTTGGCGAGCCACGGCATCCAACCCCAGGTAGGGCTCATCGAAGAAGGTGAGCGGGGCGCGCGAGGCGAGGCCGACGATGACGCCGATGGAGGAAAGCTGGCCGCGCGAGAGTTTCTTGATGCGGCGGTCGAGGGGGAGGCGGAAGTCGGCGATCAGTCGATCGGCGAATTCTTGGTCCCAGTTGGCGAAGAACCACGGGGCAGTTTTAAAGACGTCTTTGGGGCGGAAGTCTTCGGGGTAACGCTGGCTCTCTTTGATGAAGCAGGTGTTCTGCAGAACCTTGGCGTTCTCGACCGGGGGTTGACCGAACAGCGAGATGGAGCCGCTCGAGGCGAACTCTTGGCCGGTGAGCAGCTGCATGAGCGTGGTCTTGCCGGCACCGTTGCGACCGAGCAGGCCGTAAATCTTGTTCTTTTCGACCGTGAAGCTCACGTCGTTGACGGCGTTTACTTTGCCGAAGTGCTTGCTGAGGTTAGTGACCTCGATGGTGGGGGTCATGAGTTGTTCGCCTCCTTGGCGATCATCTGGGTGAGTTGGGCAGAGTCGATGCCGAGCTTTTCTGCCTCGGCCAAGAGGGGGCGAACGTACTCGCTGCTGAAGCTGTCGCGGCGGGCACCTTTGAGTTGTTCTTGAGCGCCGGCGGCGACGAACATTCCGATTCCTCGTTTCTTGTAGAGAATTCCTGCATCGACGAGCACGTTCACGCCTTTGAGGGCGGTCGCGGGGTTGATGCGATAGAAGGCTGCGAACTCGTTGATCGAGGGAGCCTGGCCTTCTTCGGGCAGTGCGCCGGAGATGATGTCGTTCTCAATGTTCTCGGCGACCTGCGCGAAGATGGGGCGAGAGTCATCCATGTGAGCCTCCTTTCTGAGTGCGGGTGGTGATCTAGCGGTGCCGCGGTGATGCGGTAACAGTACGGCGGCTAGTTGGTTAGTTGGTGATGTAACTAACCAACCAGCATCGCGGGTTGTTGTCAACCCCCTTAGGCTGAATCCGTGTCAGAACTTCATCGCCTCACCGCCCTTGAGCAGCTCCATCTCGTGCGAGCGGGCGAGGTGAAGCCCAGCGAACTCGTGGAGTGCTATCTCGATCGCATCGAACGGCTGAACCCTGAGCTTGGTGCCTTTACGGTCGTGACTCCGGATGCTGCGCGCCAGCGTGCTGCGGAGCTCGAGGCCTCTGGCTCCCGCGCCTCCGCCCTCTGGGGCCTGCCCTCGGGCGAAAAAGACTTGTGGGCCCGCGCCGGAGTGCGCACCGCCTACGGATCGCGCGCCTTCGCCGACTTCGTGCCCGAGGTGTCGGATGAGATCGCCGACGTTCTCGATGCCGCCGGCGCAATTAGCCTCGGCAAAACCGCGACTCCCGAATTCGGCCTCCCCGCCTACACCGAACCACTTTCGGATGCCCCGGCTGTGAACCCCTGGGACACCTCGCTGGGCTCCGGCGGCAGCAGCGGGGGAGCGGCGGTCGCTGTCTCGGCCGGTCTCTTGCCGTTCGCGCCCGGCTCGGACGGTGGTGGCTCGATTCGCATCCCCGCCGCGGCGACCGGACTCGTCGGGCTCAAGCCTTCGCGTGGTCGCGTGCCCGCGGGCAGCGGTTTCGGTAGTCTCGGCCAGCTCCCGGTGGCCGGGCCGCTGGCTCGCACCGTGGCAGATGCCGCGTTGCTCCTCGATGGCATTGCCGGCCCTTCACCCTTCTCTGTTGGTCCGCCCACGTGGGACGGCGGCGCCTTCCTCAACGCCGCGATCCGCGGTGAGGGCACCTTCAACATTGGCGTCATGACAACCTCACCGTGGGATGAGACCTACGAGATCAGCGTCTCGCCCGCAGCTCAGGATGCTCTCACCCTCGCCCGCAGCGCGCTCGACCAGCTCGGCCACGGCAGCGAAGACTTCGCGCTCGACCCCTCACCCGAATACGCCGAAGCCTTCACGGTGCTGTGGCAAGCGGGGGCTGCCGGGATCCCGCTCGATGGTGAACAACTCGAGCTCGTGGAACCCCTCACGAAATGGCTCATCGAAAGCGGACGTCGGATGAGCGCGCGCGACGTGGGCGTCGCCATCGCGACCCTGTCCCGGTTCGAGCGCAGCGTCATCCGCCAGTTCTCGACCTACGACGCTGTGCTGACCCCGGCGATGGCTATGACCCCACGCCCGCTCGGCTGGTTTCATGCCGAGGATGCCTTCGAGAACTTTGCAAAGCAAGTGCAGTACACACCCTGGACGAGCTTCGTCAACGTCTCAGGCCTGCCCGCAATCAGCCTCCCCGTGCACGAAACCGCGGAAGGGCTGCCAATGGGCGTGCAGCTCATTGGCCGCCCCGGTCGCGAGGACGTGTTACTCGCGATTGGTGCGCAGCTCGAGCGGCGCTTCCAGTGGGGCTCAAGGCATCCGGTGGCGTTTGGGGCTTAGCCCCTCGCCGAAATGCGGCTTCTGGGCGGCGCGCTGCTATAGCTCAGTCCCATGGGACGGATGGCGCACGGCCCTAAAACGGGGTGATTTCTCTTCGTAGCTGTGCGTCGTACGCTCATTACAAACGCTGATGCGAGAGTCATGAGGATGTCGATGTTTCGACCAGTACCCCGCCAGCCCACGATGATCGATTCGGAGCGTGGGTTTAGCTGGCGCTCACTCGGCGCCACCGAGCGAGGCCTAGTAGAGATCGCGGCTCTCACCATCAACGGAGTCGAGATCCCATACGAGTACCGGGTCGAAGAGAGGCGCGACGAGCCGGCGCCGTGGTACGACATCGAAATCGGCAGTTTCGGCAGTAGCATTGCGGGTCAAGTGCAACGCGGTCTCACGAAACACCGATGGGCGTCTGACACCGAGCGTGAAGGGGCAGTTTTGATTGCGATCGAAGCGACTCTGGCTTGGTTCCCGGGCGGTCGCGGTGTGGCTCGCGGAGATGGGAATATGAGGGCAACCTTCGGAGGTCGGCAGTATCGCCTTAGTGACTTCGGTCCCTACTTCGGTTGCCCTGCCTGAGCCCGCCCCGCGGGCTCGATGGCATTCGGCAGGCAGTTGTTCAGACCACCGCCGATGCTAGGAAGCTCGCGAGCACTCTGAGCCACCCGACGGTGCCGAGATCCTTTTAGGCCGCTGAAACTCATGGCTTGGAGTCCGCCGAGAGGGCTTCGTAATTTAGGTAAGGCATGCCTATACTGGGATCAATGTTTCCCGAACTCTTCACCCCGCAGATCGCCTGGAATCCCCAGTCGGCTGACCGTGTGCTGCTCGCGGGAGACGAGACCTCGATCGACGCAATATCGATGATTCTCGCGACATTGCCGGCCCGTTCACGCGGCCAAGTGTTCATCGAGGTTGACTCGGCTGACGACATCCAGCCGCTATCGGCTCCTGGTCGTTTCAGCGTGTGCTGGTTGCTGCGCGAACGCGGCCAAAGCGTTGCCCGTTCGGTCGATGCGTGGCTCAGCGAAATGCTGCCGGTGAGCGCATTCGGCGAGAGCACCGTTTACGCGTGGGTTGCCCATCAGGGCCCCGCACGCCTGCTCAGTTCGAACTAGCTCGCGCCCAGCATCCGCCTACTAGTTCTCCGTGCTGTCTTTCGGCGCACGCGATGATTTCGCGCGCACATACCCGCCCAACTCCAGCCCCGCCTCCACCTCAAAGCGGTTCGTCAGCGGGTTCTGCCCGGCCAGCAGATACAGCGGAATAAACCACAGCCCATACTTGCGCCACTGCTTGCGGTGCACAGCCTCATGCGCCAACACGTTATCGCTCGCGTTGTCGCAGGTGAGATACACGGCGCCAATCGTGGTGCCGCCGCGACCGAAGGCCCAGCGAGGCACGTGCTCGGCAACGATAACGCCGCCTTGAGAACGCACCCGCAGTCCGCTCAGCACGCCACCCCACAGCAGCCCGGATGCTGTAGCAAACCAGTAGCCAGGTCGCGTGACCACGGGGTGCAGCAGCACTCGCTGAGCGCGCGGACTGTGTTCGGTGCGCGCGAGAGCGTGCCCGAACCGCGTGCCCAGCGTTAGTGCTCGGCTCACGGACGCCCGATCGTTTCGAGCAGTCGCAGCCACACCTCACTGATCGTGGGGTACGAGGGAACCGCGTGCCACAGGCGCGCGATGGGAACCTCGCCGACGATGGCGATGGTGGCCGAGTGCAGCAACTCCGCGACATCCTGACCCACAAAAGTTGCGCCAATAATGACCTGACGTTCGCGATCAATTACGAGTCGTGCGTGGCCTTCGTAGCCGTCGGCCTGCAGGCTCGCGCCGGCAACCCACCCGATGTTGTAGTCAACGACCTGGGCGTCAATGCCCTGCTTCTCGGCGTCGTGCGACATCACACCGACCGAAGCAACTTCGGGGTCGCTAAACGTGACTTGCGGCACAGCGCCGTGGTCGGCGGTCGCAACATGCGCACCCCACGGGGCGTCATCTACAGGTTTGCCGTTGGCGCGCGCGGCAATCACATCACCGGCAGCACGAGCCTGGTACTTGCCCTGATGAGTGAGCAACGCACGGTGGTTGACGTCACCGACGGCGTACAGCCAGTCAGTGTTGTGCACGAGCATCGTGTCGTCAACCGAGAGCCAGTCGCCCGGAGTTAGGCCAACGCTCTCAAGCCCAATGTCGTTCGTACGCGCGGCGCGACCAGTGGCAATCAGAACTTCGGATGCCGTGAAGGTGGCATCGTCGGTTGTGATCACGACACCGTCAGCGGTGCGTTCCACGCTCGTGGGGGAGGCCGCGACGATGGTGACACCGCGCTCCTTGAGTGCCTTCGCCACCATTTCGCCGGCGAAGTCTTCTTGACCGTGGAGCAATCCGCTGCGGGCAAACAGGGTGACTTCGGCACCGAGGTCGAGGTAGGCAGTGGCCATCTCGACGCCCACAACGCCGCCGCCGATGATCGCGAATGATTCGGGAACAACTTTCACCGAGGTCGCTTCACGCGGGGTCCACGGCTTCGCGTCGATCAACCCGGGAATGTTGGGGAGCTTCGGGTCGGAGCCGGTCGCGACGACCACCGCATGATTGGCAGTCAAGGTCTTCACAGTTCCGTCGTCAGCTGTAATGGTGACCTTCTTCTCTCCGTCGAGGCGAGCGTGACCACGCTCGAGCCCGATTCCCGCTTTCTTCACCCACTTCACCTGACCAGCGTCATCCCAATTGCTGGTGAAGCTGTTGCGGCGGGCGAGGAGCGCTTCAACGTTGATGCCACCGGTGACGGCTTCGGCGGCACCCGGTAGCTTCTCGACCGCCCGCAGAGCGAGACCGCTGCGGATGAGGGCCTTCGACGGCATGCACGCCCAGTACGAACACTCACCACCCACGAGTTCGCTCTCGATCAGTACGACGCTGAGCCCGCCCTGAACGGCGCGATCTGCAATGTTTTCACCAACCGCTCCGGCTCCAATGACAATGACATCCCAGTTGTTCTCGGTCATTTCGAACTCCTTCGCGGTGGTGGTGCGCGTGTTGCCGGGGTTGGTTGTGCCGGCGATCCTACTTGCCGATGAACTCGGCGGTCGTGCGGGTCATGAACGCTTCCATGCCAATTCTGGCATCTTTACTCTGGGCGACCGCTACGAGGGCGGGCTGAAGGCCAGCCTCAGCCGCTGCATCGCCCTCGCGAATCGCGAGGTTGGCGTTGGCGAGCGCTGCCTCCACTGCCAAGGGAGCCTGGGCTGCGACGCGGTGCGCCAGTTCGAGGCCACGCGCGTACTGCTCGCCGTGCGGAACGACCTCTTGCACCATCCCGATTCGGTACGCCTCGGCGGCGTCGAAGCTGTCACCAGTGAGAATCCAGCGCATCGCATTCGACCAGCCAACCTGGCGGGGGAAGCGGATAGTGGCGCCGCCGAACGGCAGGATGCCACGCGATACTTCAACCTGACCGAAGACGGTCGAGTCGGCGGCAACCGCAATGTCGCTCGCCAGCAGCAGCTCGATACCGAGGGTGAGGCACGTGCCCTGCACCGCAATCACGACAGGCTTCGAGAGCTTTTCGCCCGAGACCTGCCACGGGTTGATGCCGCCCTCGGGAACCATATCGAGCCCATCCGCTCCGATGCGGGGGCCGATGTCGGCAAGGTCGAGGCCGCCAGTGAAGTGGTCGCCGTGAGCAAAAACGAAACCTGCCCGCAGCTCGGGATCGCGCTCAAGCTCGCCATAGGCCAGCGCGAGCTGCTGCAACATCTCCATGTCGGCGGCATTGCGCTTATCGGTGCGATTGAGTCCGATGAGCAAGACGTATCCGTCTCGCTCCACAGTGATTTTCGGCGTGCTGGTGTTGGCGTCAGTCATGTCTTCAGACTACGACTCACCGACTGTTCTGTCGCCGGATGCTGGCGATAAGCTCATACCCACACCAACTTTTCGGAGGCTCCTGTGTTGCGTTCCGCAATCCTCGTACTCACGCTCGCGTCGACGGCGCTCATCGCCGGCTGCTCGAGCGAGCCTCCAGTCGAAGTCCCCGCAAGTGAGATCGCTGCCACGGCAGCAGGCGCGCTTGAACAGACCACGGGAGAACTGCCCGAAATGGACTGCGGTGACGACAGCATCCCGCTCAAGAACGGCACCAAGCTCGATTGCGTGCTCACCGACACCACGCTCGATGAAGACTTCGACAGCCGTGTCACACTCAGCGATGTCGACGGCGCGAACTACTCGGTTTCTGTCGAGGTTTCTGAAGAACCACGCGAATGAGTGTTGGCGCTGCTGAGGGCGCCAATCAATCGCAAAATGGTCGGCAGATCATCCACGGCATGGGCTGCGGATGACGGAGCAAACTCGGTAATACCCGCTCCCGCAAGCGGGAACTTCGCGAGCACCGCGCGAATGGCCTCGGTGAGCGCGGACGCTTCGAGCCCGAACGGCACGGGGGAGCCGAGCCCAGCCAGTGCGGCAGGATCGAGCACGTCGAGGTCGATGTGCAAGTAAACGCTGTCGGCACCGGTTGCGGTGATGGCATCGAGCAACGCTTCCGTTGAGAAGGTGGCGGGGCCCAGCATCCGGATGTCGGATTGCGTGATGTATTCATCTTCAGCAGTGTCGATCGAGCGCACTCCGGCCAGAATGACCCGATCAGCGCGCACCGGATGCTCGGGAACAAGTTCTGCCGGCCCATCACCCAGCAGGGTGCGCAACACCATGCCAGTGAAGGCGCCAGACGGGCTGGAAGCCGCAGTGTGCAGATCGGGGTGCGCGTCAAACCACACCACGGCCGGTTGCTGAGCACTCACATGCTCGATTGCGGCGAGTTCAACGCCACAGTCACCACCAATCGTGAGGTGGGGTGTGTCGTCAGCAGCGAGAGCGTTGCGGGTGCGGTCACGCACGAGCAACAGCGAGCTGTAGCGGTGGATGCCCGTGCCCTGGTGGTCGCCCGCCTCAAGCGGGATATCGACGGAGCGAGTCGCTGCGGAGGGAAGATCTCCCCGAATCGACTCGGCTCCGTCGACCAGCTGCATGGCTCGAGAAGAACCCGAGCCTTGCCACTGGGGCACGACAACATAAGTGAGTGCCATGGTGTGAACTTTCGTGCGGGCGAACTATTCGCCGGCGGTGAGTGCTTGAGCGCCGCCAGCCTTGAGAGCAGCGAGTCGTGCTTCAACTTCGGTGACCTTGCCGAGGTCTTCGAGACCTTCGAACTGAGCATCCAGGCTGGATGCTGCAAGCTCCTGCTGACCGAGAACCTTGGCTTCTTCGCGACGGATCTTGTCTTCGAAACGACCGAGGTCACTCGTGGGGTCGAGGAGGTCGATCGACTTGAGAGCGTCGTGAACCTGCGACTGAGCTTCGACAGTCTTGGAACGAGCGACAAGCTCGTCGCGCTTCGCGGTGAGTTCGCTCAGCTTGGCGCGCATTCCGTCGAGGCCGCTCTTGAGCTGGTCAACGACCTGCGTCTGCGAGGCGATCGTGGGGGCAGCAGCGCGAGCTTCGTTTTCAGCGGAAACCTGACGTCCGATCGCGATCTTGGCAAGGTTGTCGAACTTGTCGGCGTCAACGGTGTTGCCGGCAGCACGGAGTTCGTCTCCCTTGACGCTGGCGGCGAGAGCCTTGCGACCCCAGTCGGAGGCAGCTTCGCGGTCTTCGGCGTGGTCCTGCTCCATGAGGCGCAAATTGCCGATGGTCTGAGCGACGGCGCTCTCCGCATCCGCAATGGAGTTGGTGTAGTCACGAACCAGCTGGTCGAGCATGAGCTGCGGGTCCTCAGCCTGATCGAGGATTGAATTGATGTTCGCCTTCACCATTTGTGAAATACGACCGAGAATCGACTGCTTTGCCATGCGAAGTGCCTTTCGTGAGTTTTCGAAGAAACCGTACTTAGAATCTACCGCCGCGACTGCGACCGCCACCACTGCGTCCAGCACTTCCACCGGAACGTCTACCGCCGCCACCCGAGAATCCTCCCGAGCGGGAGCCCCCGCCCCACGAACCGCCACTGGACGGTCGTGACGACCGCGATCCGAGGCTGCCACCGATCAAACCACCGATGATGCCGCCCAAGAGGTCGCCACCGCCGCTGCCGCCAACCGCGCCACCCAGGCCGCCAAGCATTCCCGAACCGGAATTGCTGCCCGTAGAGAACTGCGACACCTCACGCTGAGCGAGGTCATAGGCGCTTGCCGCCAACTGGTCAGCCTGGCGCGCATGCGTCAACGCCGTCACAGGGTCGGACGTCTGCAAAGCCAACGCCTGCTTGAACTGACGGTCTGCTTCGCTGATTCTCGTTCGTGCCGTCGCCCCCACACCGCCGCGGCGGGTGGTGATGAACTGCGCCGTGGTCGTAATGCGGGACTGCGCTGCGGCCAAAGCCGCCGACAGCTGCGTAGCGGCGTGGGCGAAGGCCGCCTGCTGATCGCGCACGCCGACAAAAACTGTCTCGAGCGCCGCATTGGCATCACCCAGAGTGCTGAGGCTCGCCACCGGGTTGTCCGTCGCGGACTGCGCCGTCGCGAGAGCCGCTTCGGCAGCCGCGATCGCCGGCTGCAACGCTCCGGCAGTGGCATCGTTCGGCAGCGCGCGAGCAGCAGCAATATCGCCCGTGGTGTCAGTGATCGTGGCTGCAAGCTGCGTCTCGGCAGACTGGAGCTCTGTCGAAAGGGAATCGACGGCATCCATGAGTTGGATGGCCTGGCCGAGTTCTGCTTGAGCCGTGCGAACACCGACGGCGGCCTCGCTCGGCTTCTGCGCCTCGATGGCAGCGCTGGCGGCGGTGGAATCGGCAACCGCCGAGGCGAGCAAGGCGCGAGCGCGTTCACCATTGTCAGTCACGGCTTCGATAGCACCCGGCGCATAGCGACCGCGGAGCGCTTCGAGGGCGCTCTCGGTTGCGGGCAAACGCTCCGAAGCCTTCGCGATCAGCGTGGACGTCTCGGCGAGGGCTGCGGGGGCATTCGTTTCGAGCTTGCGCAGTTCCTCAAACGCGGCCGCTTGAGCATCAAGCAAATCGTCTGCTCGCTCGCACAGCTCGATGATCTCGATTGTCATCGCCCGCTTCTGCTCAGCAGTCTCAGGCTCACTATCATCGAGCTTCTGGCGGATGCGGAACGCCTGCGCCACCGCAGCGCTCGCCTCTTTCAGCGATGCTGCGAAGTTAGTCGTGGCCGCCGCGCCAAACTGGGCCTCAGCAAAACCGAGCTCTTGTTCGCTCGTCTTGAGCGAGTCATCCAGCTCGACAAGCGCACTGCCGGCCCGGCGGTCGAGTTCCTCTTGCGACACGCTCTCGACAGGGGTACCAGCAGCTGCACCTTTTTTGCCGCGGCGGCGAACACGGTAAAACACGTAAGCGCCAACACCAACCACAGCCGCGCCGCCCACAATCGGCAACACCGAAATACCGCCACTCGATGACTCGGTCGTGCCGGAGTCCGTGCCTGTGCCTGTGCCCGCAGCGATATCGCCCGCGAGCGAATTTGCGCCCGCGATCGCAGCCTGTCCCCAGTTATCGTCGCGCAGTTGCGCCTCAATGGCGGCTTCCGCTGCATCCAACTGGGCATCGCTCAGAGACGTGTCGGTGCTTACCTGAAGCGAATACTGGCGAGTGTCGACTGCCACCGCGAGAAGCACATCGTTGCTACCGAACCCATTAGCTTCGGCTGTGGCATCCGCCCAATCAATGGGAGACGACGGGTTAGTGAACTCGTCGACATACACAACGAAGAGTTGGATGCCGGCCCGGTCATACAACGAATCCAGTGCGTCGGTGACGTCGCCGCTATCGCCCGCAAGCACCCCAGCGGAATCGACGACATAGGCGCCATCGAGGCTCACTGGGTCGTCGGCCAGGGCAGGGGTTGCGGTTAGCAAAGCTAATGCCGCAGCGAGGGCAAAAACAGTGCCCAATCGTGCCTTCACAGGATGCTCCTTCGTCGACAAAAGTGACACGGCGAGTCTAACGACAGGAACCTTGGGTTATTGCAGAACGATCGGCATCTGTTCGCTGCGTACCTCAGCGGCGGCGCCGTCGGCTGGGTCGGTGGGAACGAATGCGAGAGTGCTGCTGACCGCATACGTGCCGGGGTCAACCATTCCGCCCGTGTCGATGGTGGTGCAGTCGTAGATGGCGATAGCCACGGGGAATTCGATGCTTTGGCCCGGCTGCAGGTTGATGGGCATCACCGACAGAATCTGTGCGTCGGGGCTGTGGGAAATCACAATGGAGTTGTCGAGGAGATTGACGTCAGGCACCGATGCGGTTGTTCCCTGCACGGGGGCATTCGACTCATTCGTCAGACGTACCGTTCCGAAGGCACTGCCCGAGGCCACAACCTCTGCGGCAAGTTCGAGTTCGAGCGTTAGGCCGAAGGGAGACGCGGACTCTTCAGGAATGGTCGCACCGCATAACCCAAAACCCAGAGAATCGTCGGGAGATGCTTGGGCTGCTCCGGCGTCCGAGGAATCTGCTGCCGACTCTGGGGAGGAATCCTCTGCCAGCACGCTCACGGCCGTAGTGCTGTTCGTGAACAGCGGCAGCACGCTGGCTCCCGTAAAGATCAGCGAACCAACCGCGAGTGCGCCGGCAACGCCGACAGCCCACTGGCGCGGACGACGACGCGACTTGCTTCGTGAAATAACAGCGGCTGTATCAATAGCTATGGCGGGCGGTTCGCCCGACGTCAGGTGTGCGCGAAGCTCGTTCTCATCAACCACGGTGGCCTCCTACGGTGTCGGCAGCATCGCGATCAAGGCTCACAGCCATGCGGCCGAGGGCGTCGCTCAAATAACGTTTTACAGCCCCTGAGCTGATATCTAGCGTCGCAGCGATGTCGTCCACCTTGAGGTCTTCGTAGTAACGCAGCACAACGCAAGCGCGCTCGCGGGGCCGCAACTTCATCAGCTGAGACTGCAAATCTAATCGAGCCTCGGTGTCGGCGTCCGCAGATTCGTGGATGTCGGGCTCCACCGTGAGGTGGGCAATCTTGCGCCAGCGGCTGATCTTTCGACCGCGGTCAAGGTAGGTGTTCAGAATCGCTCGACGCACATAGGCTTCGGCGCTGGCGATGCCAAAGCCGTTGCGTAGGCGGCCGAATGTTTTCACGAGGGCATCGTGCACAAGGTCGGAGGCGTCGTCGCGGTTTCCCGAAATCAGGTACGCGTAGCGCGTTAGTGCTTCGCCGCGCTCTTCGACGAGTTGTGTAACTACGTCTTCCCAGCGGGCAGGGGTGTTTTCGGTCTCAGTCACTGAGCCCCTCCTCGCCGTCGTCTCTATTGTGGCCGAGGAATGGCCAATAGTTAGCGCAATTGTGGTCACACTAGTAAAGACGAACGGCGAGGCGGTTTCGTTGGTTAGCTCTGGAGACGTGTTTTCAGGTGCTCAAGTTGGCGAGAAACTGCGGCAGGAACACGGCCGTCGAAGGTGGCGAAGAATTTTTCGGTAGCTTCGGCTTCGGCCATCCACGAGTCGTTATCGATCGCGAAAAGCTGTTCCATGGTGTCATCGGCGAGTTCGAGACCGTCGATGTTGAGGTCGCCTTCACGCGGCATCAACCCGAGGGCACTTTCGCGGGCGGCAACCGTGCCGTCAACACGGTTGAGAATCCATTCGAGCACGCGCGAGTTTTCGCCAAATCCTGGCCACAAGAAGGAGCCGTCGGCACCCTTGCGGAACCAGTTGACTTGGAAAATGCGTGGCACCGTGCCGGATCCGCGGAGATCCTGACCGACCGAGAGCCAGTGGGCCCAATGGTCTGCCATGTTGTATCCACAGAAGGGCATCATGGCGAACGGATCTCTCCGTAGTTCGCCAATGGTGCCTTCGGCAGCCGCCGTCCGCTCAGATGAGATGGTGGCGCCCAGGTAGACGCCATGCTCCCAATCTCGTGCCTCCACCACTAGCGGCACGTTGGTCGCGCGGCGACCGCCGAAGATTATGGCGTCAATAACGACGCCCTGTGGCGATTCCCAGTCATCTGCGATGCTGGGACATTGTGCTGCTGCCACAGTAAAACGTGAGTTCGGGTGTGCCGACGGGGTGCCAGATTCTGGCGTCCAGTCGTTACCCTGCCAATCGATAAGGTGCTCAGGCGCCTCATCGCTCATGCCTTCCCACCACACGTCGCCGTTATCTTTCAGGCCGACGTTGGTGAAAACGGTGTTGCCCCAGATGGTGTCCATCGCGGTCTCGTTGGTGGCGTAGCCGGTGCCCGGTGCCACTCCAAAGAAGCCAGCTTCAGGGTTGATGGCGCGCAGGCGGCCATCGGCTCCCTTGCCGAGCCACGCGATGTCGTCGCCAATCGTCTCGGCCTTCCAGCCGGGGATGGTCGGCTTGAGCATGGCCAAGTTGGTCTTGCCGCAGGCGCTGGGGAATGCTGCCGCGATGTGGAATACGCGACCGCGGGGGTTGGTGAGCTTGAGGAGCAACATGTGCTCAGCAAGCCAGCCCTCTTCGCGAGCGATCACTGAAGCGATGCGCAGTGCGAATGACTTCTTCGCGAGAATCGCGTTGCCGCCGTAGGCGGAACCGAACGACCAGATTTCGCGAGTCTCGGGGAAGTGGCTGATGTATTTGGTCTGGTTGCAGGGCCACGGCACGTCAGCCTGACCGGCTTCCAGCGGTGCACCGACCGAGTGGATGGCGCGCACCCATTCAGTGGAGTCATCGATGGCATTGAGAACGGCGGTTCCCATTCGCGTCATGATGCCCATGCTCATGACGACGTAGGGGGAGTCCGTTACCTGCACGCCGATCTTGGCGAGCGGGGAACCGAGCGGGCCCATGGAGAAGGGAACAACGTACATCCGACGACCGCGCATGCTGCCGGCGAAGAGGTCGTCAAGCGTGTTGCGCATTTCTGCGGGCTCGGCCCAGTTGTTGGAGGGGCCAGCGTCTACTTCTTCGGCGGAGCAAATGAAGGTTCGGGCTTCGACGCGAGCGACATCACTCGGGTCGCTGCGGGCAAGGTAGCTGTGGGGACGGTACTCGTCGTTGAGGCGGGTGAGCGTGCCGGCGGCAACCATTTCGGCTGCGAGCTCATCTGCTTCCTCGGGGCTTCCGTTGCACCAGACGATTTCGTCGGGCTGTGTGAGGGCGGCGATCTGTTCCACCCACGTGATAACACTGTGATTTGTTCCGTCGGGTGCGGAGAAGTGCGTTCTTGTCATCTCGGCGATGCTCATTTCTACCTTCCGCTGAAGAGTTGTTGTGCTGAAAAAACTGTTGTTATTCGATGATGACCCACTTTTGCTCGCCACGTTGGCGAATCGAGTGGAAAGAATCACCATTCTTTAGTTATAGTGAACGTGTGAATGATCTTGTGACTCTCGGGCAACGCATCCGACATTTCCGCACGACCGCCGGCATGACCCTCGATCAATTGGGAGACAAGGTCGGTGTGGCGGGTAGCCAGCTTTCCCTCATGGAGAACGGGCGGCGCGAACCACGCCTCTCTCTGCTGTCGGCCATTGCAACAGCCGCGGACATCCAACTTTCCGATCTCTTGGAGGAGTCGCCGCCCACTAAACGGGCTGCCCTCGAAATCGAGCTCGATCGCTTACAACGCAGCACGATCTACGCCTCGCTGGGGTTACCCAAGATCCGCCCGTCCAAGGGCATTCCCGATGAGACTCTCGAAGCAATCGTTGGCCTCCACCATGAGCTTTCGACGCGGTCGCGCAAAGCGATTGCCACTCCCGAGGAGGCCCGGCGCGCCAATACCGAGCTGCGCATTCGCATGCGCGCCCTCGACAACTACTTGCCTGAGCTCGAAAAAGAAGCCGAAAAGTTGACGCTCGCCGGAAACCACACCACGGGCGCCTTGACTCACCGGGCCGTGAGCCTGATGGCAGAATCGCTTGGCTTCGAGCTCGTGCACGTGCACGACTTGCCCCACTCCGCGCGCTCGGTAACGGACCTCAAGCACGGACGCATTTACTTGCCCCCGGCATCCATCCCTGGCGGTCACGGCTTGCGCTCCATGGCACTTCAGGCGATGGCGCACCGCGTGCTTGGGCACACCGAACCCACCAGCTACGCCGAGTTCTTACACCAGCGTCTGGAAATTAACTACTTTGCGGCCGCCGTACTCATGCCCTTGAAGCAGTCCGTTGAGTTCTTGAGCGAAGCCAAGACGAATCGCAACATCGCCGTCGAAGATTTTCGGGATGCCTTCGGCGTCACCCACGAAGCGGCTGCGCTGCGCTTCACTAACTTGGCAACCTCGCACCTCGACCTCGAAACGCACTTCTTGCGCGTCGGTGACGATGGGGCTGTCTACAAGGCCTACGAGAATGATGGTCTGCGTCTGCCAGTCGACGTTACGGGATCGGCAGAGGGCCAGTTTGTGTGCCGCAAGTGGAGCGCGCGCACCGCATTCACCCGCACGAATCGCACGACCGAGTTTTACCAGTACACCGACACCCCAGAGGGCAGCTTCTTCGAGTCAGCCCAAACGGGAACAACGGATGCGGAAGAGTTCTCCATCACCATCGGCGTGCCCTTTGCGCACTCGAAATGGTTCCGTGGCCGGGCAACGGATGTGCGCCAGTCGTCAACCTGCCCCGACGAAAGCTGCTGCCGCAAACCCGAAGACGAGTTGCGCGATCGCTGGTCAGGCAACGCCTGGTCGAGCGCCAAGCTGCACGCCCACATTCTCTCGCCGCTGCCCTCGGGAACCTTCCCGGGAGTGGATGACCGTGAGCTCTACGAATTCTTGGAGTCGCACTCGAGCGACGCGCGGTAGGGCGTTCGAGCCGGGCCGAGGCGTCCTGCTGCTAGCAGTCGCAGGAGATCGCTGAAACTGGAGCGGTGAGCGGATCTTTTTCGCGGATGACTGGACCATTGCTATCGGCGACGGGATAGCCTTCGCGCGCCCAGTATTCGAAGCCGCCGATCATTTCGCGAACCTCGTAGCCGAGTCGTGCGAACTCGAGGGCAGCCTTCGTGCCGCCGTTGCAGCCGGGGCCCCAGCAATACACGACAACGGGCATATCGAGGGCGATCTCGCCGCTGGCCCGCTCGCTGATGTCCGCAGTCGGCATGTGCACGGCTCCGATGGCGTGGCCTTGGTTCCAGGCCGCATCGCCTCGGGAATCGATCAACACGAAACGTTCCTGTGTCTCGAGGGCCGCTCCGACATCCGAGGGATCGGTTTCGAAGTCAAGCTTGCGTGAAAAGTGGGCGACTCGGTCAGCGGCAGTTGCGGGAGGCGTCATGGCAACACAGTAGTGGGGAAGCGACGGTGGTGTGGGGTAACTTCGATTCGCGAGACACCCTCACTAGGAGAGAGCGATTACATGGCAAAGAAAGCTGCGACGGCGTCACCGCTCGTGAACGCGCTGATCCTCGAGAATCTGGCTGAAGGCGATGCGACCGAACTGCAAGCCCACGAAAGCTATGACGGCCAGCGGTTTGAGGCATCCGATCTCAGCGATCGGGATCTCTCGGGTGCCTCGTTTTCTGAGTGCGAGTTTTCCGCCGTGGAGGCCAACGGGGCCGACTTTCGGTCGGCGAAGTTCGTCGAGACACGCTTCGAGAAACTCAACGCCCCCATCTTTACGGCACCCCGCTCGAATCTTCGGGATGTGAGCTTCGAGGGATCTCGGCTGGGCTCGGCCGAATTGTACGAATCCACCTGGAAGTCGGTTCGTTTTACCCATTGCCGTATTGGCTACCTAAATCTGCGGGGCGCCCACCTTCAGGATGTGCTGTTTGACGACTGCCTGATCGACGAACTCGACCTCGGCGCTGCCACGGCCAACCGGGTCTCGTTCACGAACACGCAGGTGAACACTCTTGATCTCACCCGCGCTACGTTGGCGAATGTCGACTTGCGAGCTCTTGAGTTGCGCCACGTCGCTGGGGTCGAGCATCTCAAGGGCGCAACCATCAACTCCTACCAACTGGCTGAGTTCGCCCCGATGCTAGCTGCCCACTTGGGCATCGTGCTCGAAGAATAGGTGCGCCCGGCGGGGAAGCGCTGCAAGGCTCTGCTGAGCTGTGGGGCTGGCTCAGCAGCCTCCGCCGCTTGAGCTGCAGCACACTCCAGTTTCCGGAAGCATCAGGCTCACTCGACCAGCGCTCGCAGTATCGCCCGCGATTGCTGCGACCACGGAGCGCACTTGCTCATAGCCAGTAGCCATAAGAAATGTGGGTGCTCGGCCGTAGCTCTTCATGCCGACCACGTAGACGTTCTTCTCCGGATGCGACAGCACGCTGGCACCGTGAGGCTCGACGGTGCCGCAACTGTGCACGTTCGGGTCGATGAGGGGCGCGAGCGCAACGGGAGCCTCAAGCACGGGGTCGAAGCTGAGGTGTAGCTCACGCAGGATGCCGAGGTCGGGGCGAAAGCCGGTGGCGGCGGCGAGAGAATCTACGGTCACAGCTTGTTCGCCATCGGGGTTGTTGCTGATCACGCGCAGTCGACCATCGGGCTCAGGTGCAAGTTCGGTAGTGGTGAAGTCAGTGAGCAAGGTAATCGCGCCGGATTCGACAGCAGCTTTGAGGCGCGTTCCGAGCGCGCCACGACCCGGCAGCTCATCGGCAGTGCCGCCGCCGTAGAGGCGGCGAGCAGAGCGACCGCGAATAGCCCAGGTGATGTCGGTGCCGGGTTCACTGTCGCGCAGCTCGGCGAGAGCCAGCAGCGTGTTGGCCGCTGAGTGGCCCATGCCGATCACGAGGGTGTGCTTACCTGCGAAGCGCGCGCGGTCGCGGCCGAGAACGTCGGGGAGCGGGCCGGTGAGCCAGGCAGCGCTGTCGGCTTCACCTGTCGCGGGGAGTCCGGATGCGCCGATCGGGTTGTTGTGGCCCCACGTTCCCGAGGCATCGATGATCGCCGAGGCGAGGATGTCGTACACGCCATCAGCGGAGTCAACGCGAACTAGGAGCGGTCGGCGCTCGCGGCCCATGGTTGTGGTGGAGTCGATGCCTTGGCGCGACATCCCGATCACGCGACTGTTGTAGCGGATCAAGGGGGCCACTTCGGCGGTAGCGGCGAGGGGAAGTAGGTAGTCGCGCACGAGTTCGCCACCGGTGGGGAGCGCATCGGGATCGGGGGAGACCCAGTTCGTTTTTTCGAGAAGTGTGCGGCCGATGGGGTCAATGTTGTAGGACCAAGCGGAGAAAAGGGAGACGTGGCCCCAGTCGCTGATCGCTGCACCCGCCTGGGTTCCAGCTTCGAGCACGACGGCGTCGATGCCGCGTGTAGTGAGGTTGGCAGCGGCGGCGAGCCCAATGGGCCCAGCGCCGATAACGACGACGGGCAGTGTGGAGGGGGATTGTGCGGTTGTCATTGCTCTCCTTGAAAATCGTCGCCAGCAGCACCACTAGCGCTCGCTCACAATAACAGCAAATGCTGTTGATAACAAAGATCCTGTGTAAGATTGAGCGCATGAGTGAACGCGTCGATCTTCTGACTATTCAGAAGCCCACTTGGTCTGCCTCGGCCGAGCGAGCCCAGAGCCTAGCGCCACTGTTGCGCGCCCTCGGCGATCCCAACCGGTTGCAGCTCGTGCTCCTGCTCACTGAACGCCCTCACACAGTGCGTGAACTCACGGATGCCACGGGCCTGAGTCAAACATTGGTGAGTCACCACTTGGCGCCTCTGCGCGACAATGGCCTCGTCACGGTCACGCCGCGCGGTCGTTCCAACGTCTACGAACTGTGCTGCGAAGCCTTCGCCGAGCCCGTCAAGATGCTCGCGTCTGTTGCGACGAGCACCGATGCCGGCGCTGACGCCTGCTGCGTGGTCTCGTAGCGGCTCGGAACAATCAGTGTGCGGGTGAAGATAACAGTGCCCCCGGAGGGAATCGAACCCCCGACCTACGGTACCGGAAACCGGCGCTCTATCCCCTGAGCTACGAAGGCAAGGGCTCCATCCTAGCAAGCAATTGCCACCTGCTATTAGCACGCTGTGGGGATGACCAGTTCAGCTTCTCATGACAGTATCGAGCCATGCTGCGTACCGTTACCTCCCACCAAGAACTTGACCTTCGTGGTCGCACCGAAATGGTCTTTAGCATTGCGGTGTCTGCGCGCTGGCCTACGGCATCCGAATCCATCGATTTCGTGTTGGATGGCGTGCCTCAGCAACCAACAGAGTTGGTCGATGCGCGCGGCACCCGCCTGCATTCGCTCGTTGCGGGGCCGGGGCAGCTCGTCGTGGACTACGCCGCCACCGTGGAGGAAACTCCCGAGCCCGCACCGGTTAACGAGATTGACCTCGTCGAATACTTGCGACCGAGCCGGTATTGCGAGTCTGATGTTCTGCTTCCGAGCGCTCGTTCGTTGTTTCCTGCCCAGACCGGTCACGAGTTGCTTCAAGCAGTGCGTGATTGGGTTGGGGCGAACATGCGCTACACGCCGGGCGTTTCTTTGGCGACCGATGGTGCAGCCCACTCGCTGTTGGCGCGCCAGGGCGTCTGCCGTGACTACGCGCATCTCACCATTTCGATGCTGCGCGCCAAAGATGTGCCTGCGCGCTATGCCTCGGTGTATGCGCCCGGTCTGAGCCCGATGGACTTCCATGCCGTCGCCGAGGCCTATGTTGATGGTGCGTGGTGGGTCGTTGATTCCACGGGGCTTGCTCCGCGTCAATCGCTCGTGCGCATTGCGACGGGCCGGGATGCAGCCGATACGGCCTTCCTCACCAATCACTGGGCTGACCTGTTCTTGCAGAAGCTTTCGATCACCGTCACGGCAGACACGCTGCCCATCGATGATCACCGGTCGCCGGTTCAGCTTCCCTAGCTGCCCGAGCTTTTATGACTGCGGCAACTGCCCGCGTCGCCGCCGAGCGCCGTGCGGCAAACCGGCGGGTGTTACTTCAGTGCGGCAGTGACATCCGCAACAAGGGCGGTCGCATTGCTGGCGCGCGAGAACAGCGGCGAGCTGATGGTCGCCCAGTAGGGGCCGGTGAAGACTTGAGCAGTTCCCGTGCCACCTGCGGACGAAAAGTAGCCAGCGTAGCTATCGGTGCTTGCACCAGCGTTCGTTTTGAGCGAGCTGATTGAGCTGGAGGCTGGTTGCGCAACAGAGACGTCGATTGTGGTTCCGCTGGTTCCGTTTTCCCAGCGGCAGGCCGTGCCCTGCATATCAACGGCCGCAGCGGCGGTCGATCCGGCTGCGGGGGTGAAGTTGTTCAGCAACACGTAATTGGGGTTGAAATCGTACATTTCCTGGGGCGTGATGAGTGCTGAGCAGGCAATGTCAACGGGTGTAGCTTTCGGGGCAGGTGCTGCGGTTGCCGTCGGTTCTGCGGAGGCCGTGGGGCTGCTTGCGGAGGCTGAGGCGGTGGGCGCCGTCGCGGTCGGCGATGCAGTGCTCGACGGTGATGTGGTGGTGGGCGACGCGCTCGGCGTTGGTTCGGTCGGAACGCACGCGCTCAACAAGAGAGCGGATGCGCTCAGTGCGATCACTGCAGGAATAACGCGAAGTCGAAGTGCCATGGTCCCATTCTGGTGACCTGAGACGCCATCGAAGTGCAGTGACCCGGCATTGTCGCTAACTGCGCCAGAAGCTCAGTCGTCACCCAGTACTCTTGAGGGGTGAATCCTGCTGACCTTTCTGCCACCTTGCTCTCTGTCGTCTCCCGCATTGCGGCTGACCGCGGCACGCCCGATTTGGGCCTGACCGTGAACGATCTGGTGCTCGAGCGTCCGCGCAACCGCGATCATGGTGATTGGGCATCCAACATCGCTATGAAGCTGGCGAAGCAGCTGGGGGCGAATCCCCGCGAACTCGCGACCGAAATTGCTGAGCAGGCCCGCGCGATCGATGGCATTTCCTCGGTGGATGTTGCGGGTCCCGGCTTCATTAACATCACGTTGGATGCCGCTGCCGCTGGCGCACTCGCGAAGACAATCGTCGAGCAGGGCGAGGCCTACGGCCACAATGAATCCCTCGCGGGTCAGACCATCAACCTGGAGTTTGTTTCGGCGAACCCCACCGGGCCCCTGCACATCGGTCACACCCGGTGGGCGGCTCTCGGCGACTCGCTTGCCCGCATCTTGAAGGCTGCCGGTGCTGAGCTCGTGAGCGAGTTCTACATCAATGACGCCGGAAACCAGATGGACAACTTCGGGGCATCGATTCTGGCGTCGGCGAAGGGCGAGCCCACTCCGGAGAATGGCTACCCGGGCGCATACATCACTGAGCTCGCTCAGCGTGTGCTCGCCTCTAACCCCGAAATCCTCGAACTCGACCATGACGCGGCCATCGCTGTTGCGCGCGAGCGTGGTTACGAACTCCAGCTCGGCGAAATCAAGAAGTCTCTTGCCGCATTCAACGTTCATTTCGATGTGTGGTTCAGCGAGCGTGAACTTCATGCGGTCCAGGCTGACGGCAAGAGCGCCATCGATACCGCCGTCGAGCGTTTGCGCGCTCAGGGCCACGTCGCCGATATCGACGATGCCGTGTGGGTCAAGACCACCGACTTCGGTGATGACAAAGACCGCGTGATCAAGCGCGGTAACGGTATCTACACCTACTTTGCCGCCGATGCGGCCTACTACCTGAGCAAGGGCGACCGTGGCTTCGCCCACAAGATCTACTTGCTCGGTGCCGACCACCACGGCTACGTCCACCGCCTCAAGGCGCTCGCGGGCGCTGCCGGTGACGACCCCAACAAAGACATTGAGGTGCTCATCGGGCAGCTCGTCAGCATCAATGGTGCTCGCTTGTCCAAGCGCGCCGGCAACATCATCGAGCTTGATGACCTTCGCGAATGGCTCGGAACGGATGCGTTGCGCTACTCGCTCGGCCGCTACCCCTCCGATTCGCCGCTCAACCTCGACCCCGAGATTCTGCAAAAGCGCACCAACGACAACCCCGTCTTCTACGTTCAGTACGCTCACGCGCGCACTCACAGCGTTGCTCGCAACGCGGGGGAGTCGGGAGTGGATCGCAGCGTCTTCGATGCTTCGCTTCTCACGAACGAATCGGAGAGCATCCTGCTTGGCGTTCTTGCTGAGTTCCCCCGCATCGTCGCGCAGGCGGCGGAGCTGCGTGAACCGCACCGCATTGCACGATTCGCGGAAGAGCTCGCGGGCAGTTATCACCGGTGGTACGACCAGTGCCGAGTCACTCCTCAGAACGATGAAGAAGTCACCGATGTCCACCGCACGCGCCTGTGGGTCAACGACGCTGTCGGCCAGGTTCTTCGCAACAGCCTCTGGATGCTCGGGGTCAGCGCACCCGAGCGGATGTAACTTTCGTGGCTTCCGACGACCAACCCGGCCAGGAGCCGCACGCGTCCGCTATCGACGACGGAACTAAGCCGACGCTCGATTTGGGTGCTCAACCGACGGTTGAGTTGCGTCTGGATGACACTGCAGAGCCTGAAGCAAAGTCCCGCCCCCGTCGCCGACGCTGGATCTGGTGGCTCGTGCTCGGAATTGTCGCGATCATCCTGATAATCGGTGTCATTCTCGTGGAGACAGTGGGTCGCACCATCGCCACTGGCCTTGTTCGGGACGAGATCGCTTCGTCGTTGAACCTTGAATCGATCGATGGTGTTGCGGTCGATCTCGGCCCCGGTTCGCTTATCGTGCAGGCCCTGACAGGCGGTCTCGATGTCGTGACGATCGATGTCGATAGTTTTGAAGTCAACGGACTCGAATCATCAGTGAGCGTTGTTGCTACTGGTGTTCCGGTAGTGACCTCGAACCCGGTCGACACTCTCTCGATGGATGTTTCCATCGCGGGCAGCGAAGTGTCGAAGCTTGCGACAACGCTGAGCGGTACCGGGCTCGACTCAATCGAACTCAACGGTTCTGCCATTCGAGTGTCGACCGTGTTTGAGGTGTTCTTCATTCAGATCCCCGTCGCCGTTGATTTGGTTCCTGTTGCTGCCGGCGATGCGATCGCCTTCGAGCCGGAGTCAGTAATTCTTGGTGACGAGCAGATTTCGGTCGCAGACTTGCAAGCGAATGCGCTCGTTTCGGGTCTCGCGGGAAGTCTTCTTAGCTCTCAAGAGTTTTGCGTTGCGTCCTCATTGCCGACCGCGTTGACGATCGACTCTGTCGCCATCGCAGACGACACCCTCCTCATCCAACTCAGTGCTGACGGCATCGCGCTCGGCGACGCAGCCTGGGAACAATATGGCGAGTGTCCAGCGCCGTAACCCGATTCAGCGCTAGCGGCGCCAGCCGTTAGAGTGGTGAGCATCCCCAAGGCCCGTGCGGACACAATCCGCCGTTTTCCGTCTACATCTCTGTGAGGTGCGACTGTGTTCGCGAACCCGCTGGCGCCCGAGTGGCTTGAAGCCCCCGCCGAAGCAAACTCTTTGCCGTCGACCGTCTGGTCGCGCTCTGCTGCGCGCGCCGAGAACGGCGAACTGACGATTGCGGGGGTCACTGCCGGCGAGCTCGTCTCCCGCTTCGGCACTCCTGTCTATGTTGTGGATGAAGCGGATGCGATTGCTCGCGCCACCGAAATCAAGGCGGCGTTCGATGCCGAGTTCACTCGCATCGGCTCCGGAGTCAAGGTCTACTACGCGGGCAAAGCGTTTCTCTGCACTGAGGTCGTTCGCTGGATGACGGCCGCTGGTCTCAACATCGATGTTGCTTCGGCTGGCGAGATGGCTGTTGCGCTCGCAGCTGGCACGGATGCGTCGCACTTGGGATTCCACGGCAACAACAAAAGTCTTTCCGAGATCGACCGTGCCGTGCGCGCGGGCATCGGCCCCATCGTTATCGACAGCGTCGTCGAAATCGGTCGGGTTGCTGAAGCCGCCACACGGCACGGTCGAACCCAGCGGGTGCGCTTGCGCATCAATAGCGGGGTTCACGCATCAACCCACGAGTACTTGGCGACGGCGCGGGAGGACCAGAAGTTTGGTGTCCCGCTTGCGGAGGCTGAGGCGCTCGTGGAGCAGATTCGCATGCATCCTTCGTTGGATTTTGTGGGCATCCATTCGCATATTGGTTCGCAAATTTTTGATACTGCGGGCTTCGCTGAGGCGGCACGTCGTTTGCTTGAGTTGCATGCTCGTTTGTCGGTGGTTGCTCCGGTGCCCGAGCTCAATCTGGGCGGCGGCTTTGGTATCGCGTATACCTCGGTCGATCAGGCGTTGCCGGTTGCTGAGCTTGCCGCGTCGCTGGCTACGATCGTTGAGGTCGAGTGCGCTCGGCTCGAGATCCCGGTGCCGATCATTGCGATTGAGCCAGGCCGATCGATCATTGGTCCATCGACAACCACGCTCTACACGGTGGGCACGATCAAAGATGTTCTCGTTGATGGTGTGGCCGTGCGCAAGTACGTCAGCGTCGATGGCGGCATGAGCGACAACATCCGTCCAGCGCTCTACGAGGCCGACTACTCGGCTCGCATCGCCAATCGGGTTTCGGATGCTGCCCCCGAGCTTGCACGCATCGTGGGCAAGCACTGTGAAGCGGGCGACATCGTCGTGCGCGCCGAGTATCTGCCCGGCGACGTCGAGATTGACGACGTTATCGCCGTGCCAGCAACCGGTGCCTACGGTTGGGCGATGTCGAACAACTACAACTATCTTGCGCGCCCGCCCGTCGTTGCGGTGCGCGCTGGCCAGGCCCGCATCATTGTGCGCGGCGAAACCGAAGACGACCTACTCAGCCGCGACGCGGGAATTACACCATCGGGAGACTCTGAATGATCGAATACCGCAACCTTCGTGTCGCAGTTTTGGGCGGAGGGAGTGTCGGATCGCAGGTCACCGCACTGTTGCTCGAGCATGCTGACGAACTCGCCGCCCGTGCGGGAGCCGGGCTCGAAGTCGTGGGCGTCGCTGTCCGTGACCTTGACGCTCCTCGCGACACCAGCATCCCCCAAGAACTCCTGACGACCGATGCAGAGTCGCTCATCGTCGGAGCAGACATCGTGATTGAGCTGATTGGTGGGCTCGAGCCCGCACGTACCTGGATCCTCAAGGCCCTGCACTCGGGCGCCGACGTCGTCACCGCTAACAAGGCGCTCCTTGCTCACCACGGAGCAGAACTCTTCGAAGAGGCCGCTCAAGTCGGCGCGCAGCTCTATTACGAAGCCGCCGTTGCGGGTGCGATCCCGATCATCCGTCCGTTGCATGACAGCCTCGCTGGCGACCGCATCAAGCGCATTCTGGGGATCGTCAACGGCACCACCAACTACATTCTTGACCGCATGGATGCCACGGGCGATAGTTTCGACGACGCCCTCGCTGAGGCAACTCGCCTGGGGTATGCCGAAGCCGATCCCACCGCGGACATCGAAGGCTATGACGCCGCCCAGAAGGCCGCGCTGCTCTCGAGCCTCGCGTTCCACACTCGCGTTCCGCTGGAATCGGTTCACCGTGAGGGAATCACTGGCGTCACCGCCGATCAGGTTGTTGCGGCTCGCAAGGCTGGCTATGTCGTCAAGCTGCTGGCCATTTGCGAACGCATCCTGAACCCTGACGGCAGCACCGCTGGTGTCAGCTCTCGTGTGCATCCGGCACTCGTTCCGCTGGCGCACCCGCTCGCTGCAGTGCACGGCGCGAACAACGCGGTGTTTGTTGAGGCCGAAGCCGCAGGCAGCCTCATGTTCTATGGCGCTGGCGCTGGTGGAATCGAAACGGCATCCGCTGTGCTCGGTGATGTTGTCTCTGCTGCTCGCCGCCACGTCATTGGTGGTCCTGGCGTCGCCGAGTCGACGCACGCTAATCTCCCCATTTTGCCGATCTCCCGCGTCATGACGCGCTACCAGATCACGTTGACGGTCGTTGATGAGCCCGGTGTACTCGCCACAATTGCTGCCGTCTTTAGCGACAATGGTGTCTCTGTTGAGGCGGTCAACCAGGCTGTCGGCGCGGTGAATGACGGCGTGCCGAGCGCTACCCTCATTACGGTTACGCACGAGGCAACCGATGAATCGCTGGCCGCTACGGTGGCAGCATTGACCGAGAACTCGGTTGTGCGCGATGTGGTGTCCGTTTTGAGAGTTGAAGGACTGTAGCTAATGAGCAGTGGAATCAGCAACCGGCAGCAGAAAAATCTTCTTCACGAGCACGCCGACTGTCTCGGTACGACTATGGCAGCGTCGAAGGCGAAGCTCAGCGACACCAGTGCCCGCTTTCTGGGGCTGGCGAAGGCATGACCTCGCTCGTCGGTCGCAGTGTCGTCGTGCGTGTGCCGGCGACTTCGGCGAACCTTGGCCCGGGGTTTGACACGCTCGGGCTTGCACTGTCGCACTATGACGAGTTGATCGTCACTGCTGTCGAGGGCTCTGGCGTCACGATTGAGGTCACGGGTGTTGGCGCCGGAATCGTAGCGACCGATGAGTCAAACCTCGTCATCCAGGCGATTCAGCACTGCTTTACGCACTTTGGGCAGACCATGCCAGCGCTGCACGTTTCGGCGACAAACGTCATCCCGCACGGTGGGGGACTTGGTTCGTCTGCTGCGGCAATCGTTTCGGGCGTCATGGCGGCCAAGGGGCTGCTCGAGGGCATCGTCAAGATGGATGCCGCAATCCTCCTCGTGCTAGCCACGGAACTCGAGGGGCACCCCGATAACGTCGCGCCTGCCCTCTTGGGTGGGCTCACGATCGCGTGGACTACTGACTCGGGGCCGCAGGCCAAAAAGCTAATGGTGCACCGTGGAGTGTCACCGCTTGTTCTTGTGCCCGATTTTCGGGTGTCGACGGCGCATGCGCGCAGTTTGCAACCGGATGCCGTGCCCTACGCCGATGCCGTGTACAACGTTTCGCGTGCTGCATTACTCATTGCGGCACTCACTCAGAGCCCTGAAGTGTTGCTCGAAGCCACCGGCGACCGCCTCCATCAGGACTACCGGGCTGCCGCAATGCCGCAGACGACAGAACTGATCCGGATGCTGCGCTCACACGGCCATGCCGCGGTTGTTTCCGGGGCAGGGCCCTCGGTTCTCGTCTTGGCCGATGACCCTGCGCGGCGTCTGGAAGCCGCGGCTCTCGTGCAGGAGCACGCCGCAACGCCGTGGGAAAGCCTCCTCTTAGCCGTGGACTTCAAAGGTGCTACAGTGAATGAGCACCAGGTAGAAGCTACGGCGTAGTCGTAGCCTCCCGGTCGCACTTCACCCGTCGTATCCCCGAATTTAGATTCCTGTGCATCCGCGCAGACATCGGTGAGCGACTAGCTCTCCACCAAGGAAATCAATCTTGGCTGGGGAAAGGAACCCCAAGTAGTGACTGACGTCAACAACCACGCATCAAGCGTGGATTCCCGTGCCGCGCTGAGCGCGTTGCGACTGCCCGAGCTTCAAGCTATGGCAGCCGAACGCGGCATCACCGGTACTTCCAAACTTCGCAAAGGAGATCTCGTGGACGCAATTAACGAGAAGAACAACAGCAACACCGCATCAACCCCACCCACCGAGGCTGCAGCAGCTCCGGCTCGCAAGCGCGCTTCGCGCCGTGTCACGAGCACTGACGGTGCGGCTATTGCCGGCACCGAGAGCCCCGCTGGCGCTCCTCAGGTAGACAAGAGCGCTTCATCGTCGAAGGATTCAGCTGCTCAGGCACCTGCCGCCGACGCTGCAGCGGAGAAGCCGAAGACGGCTCCTCGTAAGAAGAAGACTGAGGCTGCTGCCGCTCCCGAGTCGGATGCCGCAGCAAGCACCACCGCATCGAGCAGCGCAGCAGCATCCACCGATGCTCCCGCAGCCGATGCAGCCCCCAAGCGCAACCGCCGCAGCTCCAGCCGTAGCGCTGCACCTGCGGACGCATCGAGCGACGACACCGCAGCTTCGGCTGTCGTGAAGTCGGCCGATGTGAAGTCGACCGACAACGACAGCAAGGCTGCCAAGGGCGGTAACAAGAACGACAACCGTAAGAGCGACAACAAGAGTGACAAGGGCGGTAACAACGCCGATAGCTCTGACAAGAACTCCGACGACAAGAACAGCAACGACGACAAGAACAGCAACGCCGACAAGAACAGCAACGCTGACAAGAACAACAACGCCGACAAGAACAGCGGTTCTGACAACAACGACGACAACGATTCCGACAACGAGTCGGGTTCCGGCCGCAACCGCAACCGCAACCGCAGCCGTAATGGCAGTAGCCAAAACGCTGAGGGTTCGGGCCGTCAAAACAACAACCGTCGCCAGAACAACAACGGCGATGGCAACAACGCTGAGGGCAACAACAGCGGAAACCGCAACGGCAACAACAACGGCGGAAACAGCCGCAACAACGATGACTCGCGCGGCGGTGACGTTGACTCCGAGCGTGGTGGACGCGGTCGTTACCGTGACCGCAAGCGTGGCCGTGGAAACATGGGCGACGACTTCGAGCCCGAGATCACCGATGATGACGTACTGATTCCGGTTGCCGGCATCCTCGACGTTCTCGACAACTACGCTTTCGTCCGCACCACTGGTTACCTTCCCGGTAACAGCGACGTGTACGTGTCACTTGGCCAGGTCAAGAAGTACAACCTCCGCAAGGGTGACGCCGTTGTTGGCGCTATTCGCCAGCCGCGTGAGGGTGACAACAGCCAGGGCCGCCAGAAGTACAACGCGATTGTGCGCATCGACTCGATCAACGGTCTTCCCGTTGAAGAGGCTGCGAACCGTGTTGAATTCGGCAAGCTCACGCCGCTCTACCCGCAGGATCGTCTGCGCCTCGAGACTGAGCCGTCGATGCTGTCGACGCGCATCATCGACCTTGCTGCTCCGATCGGCAAGGGCCAGCGCGGGCTGATCGTTTCGCCGCCCAAGGCAGGCAAGACCCAGGTTCTTCAGGCCATCGCGAACGCGATCTCCAAGAACAACCCCGAGGTTCACCTCATGGTTGTTCTCGTTGACGAGCGTCCAGAAGAAGTTACTGACATGCAGCGCACCGTCAAGGGCGAAGTTATTGCTTCGACCTTCGACCGCCCCGCTGAAGACCACACCACGGTTGCCGAATTGGCTATCGAGCGCGCTAAGCGACTCGTTGAGCTCGGTCACGACGTGGTCGTACTGCTCGACTCGATCACGCGCCTCGGCCGTGCCTACAACCTGACTGCACCGGCCTCAGGGCGCGTTCTTTCCGGTGGCGTCGACTCCGCAGCGCTGTACCCGCCGAAGCGTTTCTTCGGTGCGGCTCGCAACGTTGAAGAGGGCGGCTCGCTCACCATCATCGCTACCGCGCTCGTCGAGACTGGTTCGAAGATGGACGAGGTTATCTTCGAAGAGTTCAAGGGCACCGGCAACATGGAACTGCGTCTGTCGCGCCAGCTGGCTGACAAGCGCATCTTCCCCGCGGTCGACTTCAATGCATCCGGAACACGTCGCGAAGAGATGCTTCTCGGTGCCGACGAAGTCAAGGTCACCTGGAACTTGCGTCGCGCCCTTGCTGGTCTTGACCAGCAGGCTGCGCTCGAGATCGTGTTGAATAAGCTGAAGGAGACGCAGTCGAACGTTGAGTTCCTCATGCAGATCCAGAAGTCACTTCCTTCCACTAACGGCACAAAAGAGGACTAACTATGTTCGAGTCAGTACAGTCGCTGCTGACCGAGCATGGGGAGCTCGAAGGTCAGCTAGCTGATCCCGAGCTCCACTCAGACCCGGTCCGCTCGAAGAAAGTCAACCGACGTTACGCCGAATTGTCGCGCATTGTTGCGGCGTACCATAACTGGCGTCAGTTGACGGATGACCTTGCGGCAGCCACCGAAATGGCTGACGAAGATGAGTCATTCGCTGCAGAGATCCCCGGGCTCACCGAGACTCTCGAGGCTGCTCAAGAGAAGCTTCGTCGCATTCTGATTCCGCGTGACCCCAACGATTCCCGTGATGTGATCATGGAAATCAAGATGGGGGAGGGCGGCGCCGAATCGGCGCTCTTCGCTGGCGACCTGCTGCGCATGTACTTGCACTATGCAGAGTCAAAGAAGTGGAAAACAGAGATCATCGAGCAGACCTCGAGCGACCTCGGCGGCATCAAAGATGTTCAGTTGGCTGTTAAGGGCAACTCGAGCGATCCCGCTGAGGGCGTCTGGGCGCACTTGAAGTACGAGGGGGGAGTGCACCGCGTTCAGCGTGTGCCCGCCACCGAGTCTCAAGGTCGCATCCACACCTCTGCTGCTGGTGTGCTCGTGTTCCCAGAGGTCGACGAGCCTGAAGAGGTTGAGATCAGCCAGAACGATCTCAAGATCGACGTCTACCGTTCCTCGGGTCCCGGTGGTCAGTCGGTGAACACCACTGACTCCGCTGTTCGTATTACTCACCTTCCGACTGGCATCGTCGTAGCTATGCAGAACGAGAAATCGCAACTGCAAAACCGCGAAGCCGGTATGCGAGTGCTGCGTGCCCGCATCTTGGCTCGATACCAAGAAGAAGCGGATGCCGAAGCGAGCGAGTACCGCAAGAGCCAGATCCGCACGATGGATCGCTCCGAGCGCATTCGCACGTATAACTTCCCTGAGAACCGGATTGCGGATCACCGCACCGGGTACAAGGCCTACAACCTTGACCAGGCGATCAACGGCGCCCTCGAGCCCGTTATCCAGTCATGCATCATGGCTGATGAAGAGGCACGATTGGCTGCTGTAGGAAACGACTCCTGAGCGAGACAATGACTGCCGAGCACAACATCAGTGTCGCTGACCTTGTAGGCAGCGGCACTGAGTCGTTGAGTGCTGCGGGAGTTCCTTCTCCGGCAGTTGATGCGGAGCTGCTGGTCGCCCACGTTCTCGAGCTGAGCCGCGGCGAGTTGCGCGTGCGCATGGTCACGGGTGCACTCGTTCCGGCGACGGCAGAAGCTACCGTTCGCGAACTCTTTGCCCGCCGTGCTGCCCGCGAGCCATTGCAGCACATCACGGGCATCGCGCCGTTCCGCAATCTTGAATTGCGCGTTGGTCCCGGCGTCTTTGTGCCGCGGCCCGAAACGGAAACTGTCGTGCAGTTCGCGATCGATGCCCTCAACGCGAGCGCAATTCCCGAGCCGATCGGTGTCGATCTCGGCACCGGCAGCGGGGCGATTGCGCTCTCGATGGCCACGGAGGTGCCGCGCGCTCGTATTTATGCGGTCGAGCTGTCACCGGACGCGATGCCGTACACAAGCGAGAACTTTCGTCGCTATGGCGCCGATAACGCGACGCTCATCAACGCCGACCTGGGGGACGCTTTCCCGGAGCTCGACGGCACGGTTGATGTCGTTATTTCGAACCCGCCTTACATTCCCGCGGCCGCAATCCCGCGCGATATCGAAGTGCAACTCCACGACCCCGCTCTGGCGCTCTACGGGGGAGAAGACGGCATGGATGTCGTACGCCGCGTCTCAACGACGGCTCGCCGTCTATTGCACCAGGGTGGCACTCTCGTGCTCGAGCACGGCGAGGAGCAAGCTCCGGCATTGGCCGCACTGCTCACGGCGGACGGCTGGAACGCCGTAGCTCACCACAAAGACCTCCTCGGCCGCGACCGCGCAACCACGGCGCTGCTGTAGCCGACACGGCGCCACGACGTTCCGAAGCAGCGCTGGCTGCTGTTGACGGAGGCGCTTAGGCGCGAGCAGCGGCAAACTCTTCAATCGCCTGGTGCAGTTCTACTCCCGTGCGAAAGTGGTGTCCGGTGATGCCGAGTGTTTCCGCTCCGGCCACGTTATCGGCCATGTCGTCGGCGAAGAACGCGTTCTCGGCTTCGATGCCGTACGCCTCCAACGTGCGCTCGAACACGACCGGATTCGGCTTCCGAGCTCCGTAGTAGCTCGATGATCGCAAGTGGTCGCCAAAAATTTCGACGAGCTCGGGAGCGACCACGGAAAGGTTGTCTCCGAGCAGTGACCCGTTGTTGGTGAGCAGGGTCGCTTGACCCAGTTCTGACGCTCGTCGGGCGGCGGCGAGCGAATCAGGCCACGCGGTCATCGCGTTGGCTCGAATCTCTAGCCAGCGGTCGACATCCACGCTGTGGCCGATCGCTTCTTCAAAGGCTGCGAGATACTCATCGCCGGTTGGATACAGGCCCGCTTCGGCCCCGAACTCGCCGTTTTCGTGCCACCAGAGGCGTCGTAAATCGAGAAAACTGAGCCCCGTGAGCTCACTCATGGCGGCCATGCGTGCTCGCCAGTCGTACTTATAGAGCACGTCATCCATGTCAAAGATGAAAAGCAGCGTCATTGTCGGCCATCGCTATCTGTTAGTCGTGACCAGTCTTTCACTGTTAACCCCGGTACCATGTTGGGGACATGGATGACCTTTTTGATTGCGCCGACGAAGCACAGCTCTTGACCGGCATGCGACTCGCTCGCGTGGCTATTGGCCGCGGCGATCTTGTCGTGATCCCTACTGACACTGTCTATGGGGTCGCTGCTGACGCTTTTCAGCCCGAGGCGGTGCAAAAGCTTATTGATGCCAAGGGGCGCACGAGGCAGTCGCCTCCGCCGGTGTTAATCCCGGGCATCCCTACCCTTGATGCGCTTGCCGCTCAGGTTCCTGACGAAGTGCGCACTCTTGTCGCCGAGTTTTGGCCTGGTGGTCTCACCATCATTCTTCCGGCGCAGCCTTCGTTGATGTGGGATCTGGGGGAGACCCAGGGCACTGTGGCGTTGCGGATGCCGTCTAGCCGCATTGCTCTAGAGCTCCTGTCTGAGACGGGTCCGCTTGCAGTTTCGAGTGCCAACAGCACCGGTCTTCCGGCGGCGCGTTCCGCTGCTGCCGCCAAGGAAATGCTGGGGGAGTCAGTTTCGGTGTACCTCGATGATGGCGAGGGCGGCGAGCTCGCTTCTACGATTGTGGATGCGACGGGCTTGCTTGTCGACGGCGGCAAGCTGCGCATCGTGCGTGAGGGCGTCATTTCGGCCGACGCTATTCGCGAACTGATCGGGGCCGATCGGTGCGAATAGTTTTCTACTTCTTCATTGCGGGTATCGCCGCAATGATCACGTATGTCTTGTCGCTTGTTGTGCTCAAAGTGAGCCTCAAGTACAAGCTGTATCCGCAGGTTCGCCAGCGTGATGTGCACACGACTCCGACACCACGACTCGGTGGTGTGGCGATGTTCTTTGGAATTGTCGTAGCTTTCGCCGTGGCGTCGAGCTTCGACAATTTTTCTTTGATTTTCGACGAGCCAAGCAAAGTGTTTGGTTTGCTCGGTGGAGCTCTCATTGTCGTCGTGATTGGCGTTGCTGACGACATTTGGGATCTTGACTGGCTCACCAAGTTGGCTGGCCAGATCATCGCGGCTTTTGTCGTCGCGTGGCCCGGTGTGCAGCTTTCTACGCTCCCTATCGGGGGCAAGACGATCGTGTCGCCCCATATCTCAATCATCATTACTATCTTCGCGATAGTTCTCGTCATGAACGCGGTCAACTTCATCGACGGTCTCGACGGCCTTGTTGCGGGCGTCGCGATCATTGCGAGCAGTGTTTTCTTTGTGTACGCCTACCTGCTGCAGGGGCAAGCGCAAACGGAATACTTCAACTTGGCGTCCCTCGCGACTGCAATCTTGATCGGAGCGTGCGTCGGGTTGCTGCCTGTGAACTTCCATCCTGCCAAGATGTTTATGGGCGACTCCGGTGCTCTGCTTGTCGGACTCGTGATGGCAGCGTCGGCGATCTCCGTCACGGGCCAAGTGGACAACACAGAGCTGGCTCAGCCCGACAAATTCACGCTCAGTTTCTTGCCGGCCTTCATCCCGATCCTTCTCCCGGTGGCAGTCTTAGTGATCCCGTTGCTGGATTTTGGTCTCGCCATCTTGCGACGCCTCCGGGCGGGCAAATCACCCTTCACGGCGGACCGCCAGCACCTGCACCACCGCCTGCTCGACATGGGCCACTCTCACCTGCACGCCGTGCTCATTCTCTACAGCTGGACTTTCGTTGCTTCGGTCGGAGTGCTCGCATTCACCTTCGTGCCCTGGCGATGGGCAGCGCTCATGTTTGTTGTCGGCCTCGCTGGCTGTGCTGCTCTCACGCTTGCACCATTGAGCCGGCGCAAATCCCGCGAAGCTGCTGCTCAACGTCTGGCCGCTGAGCAAGAATCTCTCGATGACGCACGATTTGACGGTTTGGATGCCGCATCCACCGACAGCACGACTCAGAACGACACAAAGGAACCCACCGAATGAAGTCTTCGTCAATTCTCGGCCGCGCGATCGCCTACGGCGCGATCTTGACCGTCAGCATCGCGGTGGTTGGATCCATCGTTGGCTATCTCGTCGCGGATACATCCGGTTTGATCAGTGCCTTGATCGGCGCTGGGCTCACCGCCCTCTTTATGGCGCTTACCGCCGGCAGCATTGTGATCGCGTCGCGGGCAACCGGGGGCGATTCATCGAGCACCATCTTCTTCGCGATCGTTCTGGGCGCGTGGCTGATCAAGTTCGTCCTGTTCATCGCCATCTTGGTTGTGCTGCGCGGCCAGCCGTTCTTGGAGCCTGTCGTATTCTTCTTCTCGATGCTCGCGGCGGTGCTCGGTAGCCTCATCGTCGACGTGCTGGCGTTCGTTCGGGCACGCGAAAGTTACGTGCCCGGAGTGCAGTTGCCAGGTGAAGATACCTCGACGTCAAACTAATCTGGCGGATTCGCCCGCAGATTCGTCGTGAGCGTAATTCTCTTGATAGAGTTAGTTCCTGTTACAACCCCCCAATTTTCATCGCCGCGTATTTACACGCCCCGATTCTGGAGACAGCGCTGTTATATAACGCTCTCGCGCTCTTAGCGCCCTTTGCCACCGATGACGGATCAGGCGATGGGGGCTTTCACGGCCCCACCCTGTATGAGTTCTTCCCTGCAGGTTTCCTGTTCGTAGATACTCCGTTTGAAATCAACCGCATCATGATGGTTCGGTTCATAGCCGTCGCTGTCTTGATCCTGCTGTTCTGGGTGGGTACTCGCCGCATGCGGATGATCCCCGGCCGCGGCCAGAGCATTCTTGAAATGGCGGTCGGATTCGTTCAGACCAACATCGCTGACGGAGCGCTCGGCAAAGAAGAGGGCAAGCGCTTCATGCCGCTGCTCGCGACCATGTTCTTCATGATCCTCGCGATGAATATCACGGGCATTGTGCCAGGGCTCAACATCGCCGGAACCTCAGTTATCGGTGTTCCCCTTGTGCTCGCGGTTGTGGCCTACGTTGTCTTCATTTACGCGGGCATCAAAAAACAGGGCATGGGCTTCTTCAAGTCATCGCTGTTCCCCCCGGGAGTGCCGCCCTTGCTCTACATTGCGGTGACTCCGATCGAGTTCCTCTCGACCTTCATCCTTCGCCCCGTTACGTTGGCGCTGCGACTTCTGATGAACATGATCGCGGGCCACATGCTCCTCGTTCTGTGCTTCTCAGCAACGCAGTTCTTCCTCTTCACTGCTGGCGGCCTTTTCGGTCTGTTCAGCATTGGAACCTTGGCCTTTGGCATCATCTTCACAATCTTCGAACTCCTTGTAGCGGTACTTCAGGCCTATGTCTTTACATTCCTGACTGCCGTATACATCCAGCTCGCGCTGGTCGAAGAGCACTAGACCGATCCCGGCACCCGCCTGGATTAGAAAACCACGGAAGGAAAATCATATGAACGTCGCAGAGCTGACTGGAAACATTGCATCCCTCGCATTCGGTGTTGCAACCATTGGACCCGCCATCGGTGTGGGAATTGTTGTTGGTAAGACCGTTGAGTCTGTTGCCCGCCAACCAGAACTCCAGGGTCGACTCACGGGCCTCATGTTCCTCGGTATTGCATTCACCGAGGCGCTCGCGTTCATCGCGATCGCAGTTGCATTCATCCCTTTCCCCTAATTACTAACAACTGATTGAGGAGGCTGGGATGCTGAGCGCTGTGTTCACTGCGGTAGAAGAAGAACCCAACCTATTTTTCCCCGCGAGCTATGACGTTGTGTGGTCGGCGGTCGCTTTCGCGATTCTCCTCTTCTTCTTCTGGAAGAAGTTCCTTCCTGCACTGACGAAGACCCTTGATGCTCGCGCTGATGCCATCGAAGGTGGCATCAAGAAGGCTGAGATTGCTCAGGCTGAAGCCGCTGAGGCTCTTGAGCAGTACAAGACGCAACTCGCCGAAGGGCGTGCCGAGGCCGCGAAGATTCGCGAACAGGCGCGACTTGAGGGCACCGAGATTGTCAACGAGCTCAAAGAGCAGGCAACGGTTGAGGCCGCTCGCATCACTGCGAACGCACAAGCCACGATCGAAGCAGAGCGCCAAGCCGCTCTCGTCTCGCTCCGTAGCGAAGTTGGCTCAATGGCCATCGACCTCGCATCGGGCGTTATCGGGCAGAGCTTGACGGACGACAAGAAGTCCTCCGCACTCGTCGACCAGTTCCTGGCCGACCTTGAGGCTTCAGAGAAGGCGAAGGCGAAGAAGTAATGGGATCAGCTACGAGAGAAGCGCTTGTCGCAGCGAAGGATGCTCTGTCATCCGTCACTGTCAAGAACTCTCTGGCCACTGGCGCAGAGCTGTTTGAAGCAGGGCGTGTTGTGGGCGATTCCGCTCAACTACGCTCCGCTTTGGCCGATCCTGCCGCCGCTGCGAAAGACAAAGCCGCCATTGTCGGTTCGGTTTTCTCGTCGCTGAGCGCGTCAACGCGCACCGTACTTTCAGCAATCGTGAGCGTTCGCTGGTCGGATGCCGATGACCTGCTCGCAGGAATTGAAGAGATCGGCATTCGCGCAATTGCGAAGTCCGCTCCGGCGAAGCTCTCCATTGATGACGAACTGTTCGCCTTCGGCGACACCGTGTCATCCGATGCTGAGTTAGAACTCGCTGTCGGAAGCAAACTTGGTTCCGCTGCATCGAAGTCGGCGCTGGTTCGCGAACTGCTCGCAGGCAAAGCCTCCGATCAGTCGATCGCAATCATCGATCAGCTCGTGCAGCAGCCGCGTGGCCGCCGTATCGGCGAGCTCGTCGCGACGGCCGCCGACATTGTGGCCGACCAAGCGGGCGAGTCAGTCGCAACAATTACGACCGCCGCGCCGCTTAAGGCCGCACAGCTCGAACGTCTGCGCGTCGGCCTTACCAAGAACTACGGACGCGAGCTCAAACTCAACGTTCGTATCGACCCCTCGCTCATCGGTGGGGTACGCGTTCAGATCGGTGACGAAGTCATCGACGGCAGCGTTTCCACCAAGCTCAACGACCTCAGGATCCAACTCGCGGGCTAGCGAGTTAGCAGACCTTTCCACGGAATAGGAAAACACAATGGCAGAACTCAGCATTAGTCCGGACGACATCCGCGACGCGCTCAAGGACTTCGTCAAGGCTTACGAGCCTGGCAAGGCTGCGACGACCGAGACAGGCACCGTCGTAGACGCTGCCGACGGTATCGCACACGTTGACGGCCTTCCCGGCGTCATGGCCAACGAGCTCATCCGCTTCGCCGATGGCACCCTGGGCCTCGCTCAGAACCTCGACGAAGACGAGATCGGTGTCGTCATCCTCGGTGAGTTCACCGGCATCGTCGAAGGTATGGAAGTTACACGCACCGGCGAAGTACTTTCCGCTCCCGTCGGCGACGCTTTCCTCGGTCGTGTGGTTGACCCCCTGGGCGCCCCGATCGACGGTCTCGGCGAGATCAAGGCTGAGACCCGTCGCGCGCTCGAGCTTCAGGCTCCCGGCGTCATGGACCGCAAGAGTGTCCACGAGCCCATGCAGACCGGAATCAAGGCAATTGACGCCATGATTCCGATCGGCCGTGGCCAGCGCCAGCTCATCATTGGTGACCGCCAGACCGGTAAGACGGCCATTGCGATCGACACCATCATCAACCAGAAGCAAAACTGGGAGTCGGGCGACGAGAACAAGCAGGTTCGCTGCATCTACGTTGCTATCGGTCAAAAGGGTTCGACGATTGCTGCTGTCAAGGGCGCACTCGAAGAAGCCGGCGCCATGGAGTACACCACCATCGTGGCCGCTCCCGCATCCGACCCCGCAGGATTCAAGTACCTCGCTCCCTACACCGGTTCGGCCATCGGCCAGCACTGGATGTACGGCGGCAAGCACGTACTGATCATCTTCGATGACCTCTCCAAGCAGGCTGAGGCCTACCGTGCAGTATCGCTGCTCCTTCGCCGTCCGCCAGGGCGCGAAGCATACCCCGGTGACGTGTTCTACCTGCACTCTCGTCTGCTCGAGCGTTGTGCCAAGCTCTCCGACGAGCTCGGTGCCGGATCGATGACGGGTCTGCCCATCATCGAGACCAAGGCAAACGACGTTGCGGCCTACATCCCGACCAACGTGATCTCGATCACCGACGGCCAGATCTTCCTCCAGTCCGACCTGTTCAACGCCAACCAGCGTCCGGCAGTCGACGTAGGAATCTCGGTTTCGCGTGTGGGTGGAGACGCTCAGGTCAAGTCGATCAAGAAGGTTTCGGGAACGCTGAAGCTCGAGCTCGCTCAGTACCGCTCACTCGAAGCATTCGCGATGTTCGCATCCGACCTCGACCCCACGAGCCGTCGCCAGCTCGCTCGAGGCGCTCGCCTCACCGAGTTGCTTCGCCAGCCGCAGTACTCGCCGTTCCCCGTCGAGAAGCAGGTTGTTTCGATCTGGGCCGGCACCAACGGCAAGCTCGATGAAGTACCTGTTGAAGACATCCTGCGTTTTGAGAGCGAGCTGCACGACTACCTCGCCCGCAACACCAAGGTCCTCGACACTCTTCGCGAGAAGAACGCACTCGATGACCAGTTGATCGCTGACATGGATGCCGGAGTCGAAGCTTTCAAGCTTGGCTTCCAGACGGGTGAGGGCAAGTCCCTCAACTCCGTTGGTTCTGAGCAGTTCGAAGAGATCGCTGAAGAAGACATCGCTCAAGAGAAGATCGTCAAGCAGAAGCGCTGAGCTCTGCACCAGTGATCATCGACCAACACGACATAGAAAGTTAGAAAGCCATGGGAGCGCAACTTCGGGTCTACCGGCAGAAAATTAGTTCTGCCAAGACGACCAAGAAGATCACACGCGCGATGGAGCTGATCTCCGCGTCGCGCATTCAAAAGGCGAAGCAGCGGGTTGCTGCATCGGGTCCGTACTCACGTGCGGTCACTCGCGCCGTCTCGGCGGTGGCGACTTTCTCGAATGTCGATCACGTGCTGACAACCGAACCCGAGACGATCGACCGCGCAGCGGTCGTCATCTTCTCGAGTGACCGCGGACTCGCGGGAGCGTTCAATACGAACGTTCTCCGCGAAGCTGGCGAACTCGCTGCTCGACTCGAAGCCGAAGGCAAAGAGGTTGTTTACTACCTCGTAGGGCGTAAGTCCGCCGCATACTTCGCTTTCCGCAAGCGCGATGCAGAGCAGATTTGGACTGGCGGCACGGACTCACCTGAGTTCGAAACCGCCAAAGAAATCGGTGACGCAGTCGTCAGCAAATTCTTGCAGCCGGCAAGCGAAGGCGGAGTGGACGAGATCCACATCGTGTACAACCGCTTAGTGAGCATGCTTCTGCAGGTTCCTGAGGTTGTTCGTCTTCTCCCACTTGAGATCGTTGAAGGTGTCGAGGCACCCGAAGAGTCGGAGATTCTCCCGCTCTATGAGTTCGAACCAGAGGTAGACAAGGTGCTAGACGCCTTGCTTCCTGTGTACATCGAGAGCCGTATCTTCAACGCCATGCTCCAGTCTGCCGCTGCAAAGCACGCCGCGACGCAGAAGGCAATGAAGTCTGCAAGCGACAACGCAGACAAGCTCATCAACGACTACACGCGCTTGGCTAACAACGCGCGTCAGTCGGAGATCACCCAGCAGATTTCCGAGATCGTGGGCGGCGCGGACGCCCTCAGCTCGGCTAAGTAAGAACCATAGATAGGGAAGCCATGACTGAAAAAGCCCCGGCCAAGAAGGCCCCCGCTGCAAAAGCAGCAACCACAAAAGCAGCAGCGACTAAGGCAGCAGCCGTAAAGGCCCCCGCCAAGAAGACGCCTGCAAAGAAGGCAGCTGCCAAGACGGTTCCTGCTGCGACTGTTGCCGGTATCGGCCGCATCTCGCGGGTAATCGGCCCAGTTGTAGACGTCGAGTTCCCGCATGATTCCATCCCCGGAATCTACAACGCGCTCAAGACCAACGTCACCATCGGCGGCGAGACAACCGAGATCACTCTCGAGGTTGCTCAGCACCTCGGTGACGACGTAGTTCGCGCCATCGCGCTCAAGCCGACTGACGGACTCGTCCGTGGTCAGGAAGTTCGCGACTCCGGCGAGCAGATCACCGTTCCCGTTGGTGACGTTACCAAGGGCAAGGTCTTCAACGTCACTGGTGACATCCTCAACGCGGATGAAGACGGCAAGGTCAACGGCGAGACCGTTGAGATTACCGAGCGCTGGCCCATTCACCGCAAGCCCCCGGCATTCGACCAGCTTGAGTCGAAGACGGAACTCTTCGAGACCGGTATCAAGGTCATCGACCTCCTCACGCCCTACGTACTCGGTGGAAAGATTGGTCTCTTCGGTGGTGCCGGTGTCGGTAAGACCGTTCTGATCCAGGAAATGATCCAGCGCGTTGCCTCCGACCACGGTGGTGTCTCGGTATTCGCCGGTGTCGGTGAGCGTACCCGTGAAGGTAACGACCTCATTGTTGAGATGGAAGAGGCTGGAGTCTTCGATAAGACCGCTCTAGTCTTCGGCCAGATGGATGAGCCGCCAGGAACGCGTCTTCGCGTTGCCCTCTCGGCCCTCACTATGGCTGAGTACTTCCGTGACGTTCAGAAGCAAGACGTGTTGCTCTTCATCGACAACATCTTCCGCTTCACGCAGGCCGGTGGTGAGGTTTCGACCCTCCTCGGTCGCATGCCTTCCGCTGTTGGTTACCAGCCGAACCTCGCCGACGAGATGGGTATCCTTCAGGAGCGCATCACCTCGACACGTGGTCACTCGATTACGTCACTGCAGGCAATTTACGTTCCTGCCGATGACTACACCGACCCGGCTCCGGCAACCACCTTCGCCCACCTCGACGCAACGACTGAGCTCAGCCGTGAAATCGCATCGAAGGGTCTGTACCCGGCCGTTGACCCGCTCACCTCGACGAGTCGTATCCTCGACCCCCGTTACCTAGGTGCCGACCACTACCGTGTCGCGACCAACGTGAAGCAGATTCTGCAGAAGAACAAGGAGCTCCAAGAGATCATCGCGATCCTCGGTGTTGACGAGCTCTCTGAAGAAGACAAGATCACCGTATCGCGCGCACGTCGCATCCAGCAGTTCCTTTCGCAGAACACCTACATGGCGAAGAAGTTCACCGGTGTTGAGGGTTCGACTGTTCCGCTCAAGGAGACCATCGAGTCGTTCGACGCGATCGTCAAGGGCGAGTTCGACCATGTTGCTGAGCAGGCGTTCTTCAACGTCGGTGGCATCAACGATGTCGAAGAACAGTGGGCCAAGATTCAGAAAGAGAACTCCTAACAATGGCAGTTCTGACAGTGAGCGTCGTCTCCGCCGACCAGGAAATCTGGTCGGGGGAGGCGAGCCAGCTCATCGCTCGCACCACCGAAGGTGAGATCGGTATCCTTCCCGGGCACGAACCGCTTCTTGCGATTCTGGCCAAGGGCGAGGTTCGTGTGACCACCGCAGATGGCAAGAATGTGACCGCTACGGCGGATAACGGCTTCCTCTCGGTTGAGCACAACACCGTAACAGTGGTGGCAAGCACCGCAGAACTGGTCTAGTTTACTTTTCATGCTTATAGCGATGGCCGGGTTGCCGGGCGCAGGAAAAACCACGATCGCTGAGGTCGTGGGCGCCCGGCGCAAGACCACAGTGCTCTCCGTCGATCAGATCGAAACAGCAATCCTCAGGGCTGGTATTAGCGCTGGGCAGCCAATTGGGCTTGCTGCGTACCTCGTGGCAGAAGCACTTGCAGAATCGGTCTTACTGAACGGCGATGACATCATTATTGATGCTGTCAACGCGGTGGCTCCGGCTCGTGAACAGTGGGTAAGTCTCGCTAAACGCACCGACTCCGGAATCCGGTTCATTGAAGTGGTTTGCTCCGATGAAGCAGTTCACCAAGAACGGCTCGTGGAGCGCGCTGCAAAGCGCGCTATGTTCGGGGCAGCTGAACGCGATGCGGTCGAGCAGAGCGTCGAAGAGTATTCCCCGTGGGGCGGCGTGAGCGGGGCTGTCGCCCGTATCACTCTCGATTCGGCCGGCCCCATTGGCGTGAACGTCGAACGGGCATCTGCGTTTCTTGACGCGTGATAATTCTTCTTCCACCCTCGGAAACTAAACGTGACGGGGGCGACGACAGCGCTGCGTTCGACTTTACGAAACTTTCGTTCCCGCAACTAGCTGGTGAGCGAAAAGCCGTCTGGAACGCCGTCATTCATTTGGCACGCGATCCCGAGGGCGCGCAGCGCGCATTGGGCATTAGTGCGAAGCAACTATTCGAGGTTGAACGCAATCGCACGCTCGCCGTCGCCCCGGTAGTGCCCGCCCTCCAGCGCTATACCGGAGTTCTTTTCGATGGCCTAGATGCCGCGTCGCTGTCTCCTGACGAATGGACTTTCGCGAAGAAGAGCGTGCTGGTGCACTCTGCACTCTTTGGGCCAATCGGCGCGGGCGATCCCATCCCGGCGTACCGACTTTCCCATAATTCCAAGGTGCCAGGTATTCCGTTGAAGCGGCACTGGCGTGCGCCAGTATCGGCAGCTTTGGCGTCGGTTGCAGGGCTACAGCTGGACTTGCGGTCGGAGGCGTACGCGCAACTGGGCGCTGCCGCTCCCCACAGCGTTTACCTGCGGGTGGTGACTGAAGGTGCTGACGGCAAACGGGTAGCGCTCAGCCATTTCAATAAAAAATCAAAAGGCCAATTCACGCGCGCTCTCATCAGCGCCGGAATTGACCATGAGTCTGCCGATTCACTCGTAGCTTGGGCGAATAGTGCGGGGTTCCGGCTTGAATCTGGCGCCGATGGCGAGCTGGACCTTGTCGTGAAGAACGCCTAGCCGTTCTCGCTACCGACCGTCATCGCGAACCAGAGCGTGGGGGAAAAGCGCGGTATTGATCGCCCTCATTGCAGTATGGCTATGCCACGCGCCAACAACCTTCGAGATGGTCATCAACCATGCCCGCTGACTGCATAAGCGCGTACATCGTTGTGGGGCCAACGAAACGATAGCCGCGTGCCTTGAGCGCTTTGCTCATAGCGGTTGATTCTTCGGTAATGGCCGGAACCTCGGCAAAAGAGTGCAGTCGTGTGGCGCGAGCGGGCGGCGCAAAGCTCCACAGGAGTGCATCGAGCGCACCCGGGTCATTCTGAGTTAGCTCGAGAGTCGCGCGTGCATTAGTGATTGCAGCTGAGACCTTGAGACGATTGCGGATGATGCGAGGGTCGGCGAGGAGCCGTGCCACCTCTTCGTCACCGTAGCGTGCGATTGCGGTTGCATCAAAGTTGTCGAAGGCATCCCGGATTCCTTCGCGTCGACGGAGGATCGTGATCCAGGACAACCCAGCTTGGAATGCTTCGAGCATGATCTTCTCAAACAGCCGGTGGTCGCCCCGCAGGGGGTTTCCCCACTCCTCATCGTGGTATTTGCGATACAACTCATCGTCGCCAACCCAGCTGCACCGTGCGCGACTATCGGGGCCGACAATCAGCGCTTCCCGCTCACTCACTTGTGGAGGATCCCCTCATGGTTGAGCAACCAGACCTTGGTGGGCACACCCTCGCCGCCGCTGTAGCCGGTAATGCGCTGGTTGGAAGCAAGCACCCGGTGACAGGGCACGATGATGGGGATCGGATTTGCGCCGACGGCACCGCCGACGGCTCTGCCAGCACTCGGGCGCCCTGTGGCGCGGCCAATGTCGGCGTACGACACAGCAGCGCCGAACGGGAGCTGGCCGAGTTCAAACCACACTGAACGTTGGAACTCCGTGCCCACGGTGGAAAGGGGCAACTCAAAAGAACGTCGGGTGCCAGCGAAATACTGCGCGAGTTGCGTAGAAGCGTTATCGAGAACGGCGCAGGAACGTTCATGCTGCTGATCGTGGGGGAGCACGCCTGAGCTTTCTATGGCGAGCCCTGTTACGTGCTCTCCATCACTGGTGAGCTCGATGCGGCCGATGGGAGACGGCACCCTGAGCAGGTACGCCACCTCTGTGGAGGGGGATGTGATCGTGTGCATGTCTCGAGCGTACGCTGCGGAGTTCCCGAGCTGCTGGCTATTTTCGGACATTGCAATTCGACCAAGTTCTGTGGCTTGTAGAGGAGAGGTCTTAGATGCCAGCGTCGTCGCGAGGCTCGATATTGATGCTCTGGTTGAGCTCGCTAATCGTCGAGTTGAGAGCCTCCAGCTGCTCCACGAGACCGTCATAGGTATCGACGTCTGCCTGGATCGAGTCATAGAGCGAGTTGAGTGAATCTTGCCGCTCGATCAGCGAGCTGCGTTCATTATTGGCGCTCACCTGCAAGTCGCGTGTGTTGAAATCGCCGCGATCTGCTCGAAAATTGAAACTATCGATATCTTCGTTGAGGGCGTCGTAGCCGCTGTTGTAACTCGCGTACGCGTCGTCGATGCTTTCGCGAAGGGTATCGAGCTGATCCACGAGCTTCGCGCTCGCTTCCAATTGCTCGGTAAACACAGCGTTCGACTTTTCGTGAAGAGCTACAACCGTTGCGCGGTCAGTGAAGTACTCCGCATAGTGTGCCTCGAGCTCAGGGCTGAGATCGGCGAACTCGGTACCGACGATCGAATGCAATTCGTTTGCGCGTTCGCCTGGCTCGGTTTTCGCGTAGAACTCAAGGGTCGTAGCGAACTCGGGGTCGTCTTTCATGGTCTCAGCTTCTGCTTCGAGCAGAGGGGTCAAGCGATCCTGTTCCGCGCTCGAGAGGCGATCCCACGCAGCGTGCAGCATTTCGTGGGCAGCTACGACCTCTTCGATGCCGGCGAGACGTTCATCCGTAACGTCGTAGAGGAAGATAGATTTGCTGCTCGGAAAGTAGCAACCGAGCACGCCGAAGTTCTCTTCCACGTTGGAGCAGGTGCTATTAAACAGGGGGTTTGTCTGGATCGTGGGCTGACTTGCGTAAAACAAGAACTCGCCCTCTTCAGACATTCCCGCCGACGCTACATAGGCTTGGACGCTCGCCGAAGGCTCAAAATCCCACACAGCGAACTGATCTGAAATGCGCTGCTGGTTCGTAAGGGCCCAGACGCCGCCCCCGATGACCGCAAGATTGAGCGCAACAGCAAGCACGATCGCGATGACCCGCGCAACAGTAATGCGGGTATCGCTATCGTGCGGTCGCTGCTGGAGCGAATTATCCTCAATACTCACGAAAAGAACACTATCCGAGCCGTGGGGTCAGAGGGAGGGGCGAACGCGGTGAGTTCTAGAGACGGCTCCATGCTTCGGTCAGAACCGAACGCAGTATGGATTCTATCTCGTCAAATTCAGCCGGACCGATCGTAAGGGGCGGTGCCAGCTGAATCACAGGATCGCCACGGTCATCCGCGCGGCAGTACAAGCCGGCTTCGTAGAGCGCCTTCGACAAGAACCCGCGGAGCAGGCGCTCGGATTCGTCCTCGTTGAAGGTCTCTTTTGTCGCCTTATCTTTCACAAGCTCGATGCCAAAGAAGTATCCATCGCCACGCACATCGCCGACGATAGGAAGGTCGAGCAGGCGCTCAAGGGCAGCCCGGAACTTCGGCGAGTTCTCGCGAACGTGCTCGTTGATCTTCTCTTCTTCGAAAATGTCGAGGTTCTCCAAGGCAACCGCAGCGGAAACCGGATGTCCGCCGAAGGTGTACCCGTGGTAGAACGTCGTGGCGCCGTGCTTGAAGGGCTCGTAGATGCGGTCAGACACGATTGTGGCGCCGATGGGCGAGTAGCCACTCGTCATTCCCTTGGCACACGTGATCATGTCGGGAACGTAGTCGTAGGCGTCGCACGCGAACATGTGGCCAAGGCGACCGAAGGCACAAATGACTTCGTCGCTGACCAGCAGTACGTCGTATTCGTCACAGATCTCGCGAACACGTTGGAAATAGCCGGGGGGAGGCGGGAAGCATCCACCCGAGTTTTGCACGGGCTCGAGGAATACGGCTGCAACAGTCTCAGGGCCTTCGAAGAGAATCATTTCCTCGATGCGGTTGGCCGCCCACAGTCCGAATTCTTCTTCGGTGCCGTGGAAGCCCATTTCTTCGGCGCGGTAGTAGTTAGTGTTTGGCACGCGGAAGCCGCCAGGTACCAAGGGCTCAAACATTTCCTTCATGCCGGGGATGCCCGTAATGGCGAGAGCGCCCTGCGGGGTGCCGTGGTAAGCAACGGCACGAGAGATTACCTTGTGCTTGGTGTGACGGCCCTGCAGCTTCCAGTACTGCTTAGCCAGCTTGAATGCAGTCTCAACGGCTTCGCCACCGCCAGTGGAGAAAAACACGCGGTTGAGGTCGCCGGGCGCGTAACCAGCCAGACGATCTGCCAACTCGATGGCGTTGGGGTGCGCGTAGGACCAGATCGGGAAGAACGCGAGCTCTTCGGCTTGCTTGGCGGCAACCTCGGCGAGGCGCTTGCGGCCGTGGCCAGCATTGACCACGAAAAGTCCGCTCAAGCCGTCGAAGTACTTGTTGCCTTTGCTGTCATAAATGTGGTGGCCTTCGCCGCGCACGATGATGGGAACCCCGGCACCGTCTTCCATCACCGATTGGCGAGAGAAGTGCATCCACAGGTGGTCTTTGGCTTTTTGTTGAAGATCGGCTTCGTCGTACTCTGACATGGCTGACGCTTTCTTGAGGGGTTGGGGGAACGCTTAGCGCGTTCCCCAGTTGTAGAACTGCTTGTGGAGGCGCAGATAGACGAAGGTTTCCGTCGAACGCACGCCGTCGATTCCGCGGATGTCGCGGTTAAGAAGGTCGATAAGGTCGTCGTCGTTTTCGCAGACCACTTCGGCGAGGATGTCGAAGCTGCCAGCGGTGAGAACGACGTAGTCGACAGCGGGCAACTTTCCAATCGTTTCGGCGACGACGGTTGTGTCTCCCGAGACTTGGATGCCGATCATGGCTTGACGAAAGAAGCCAAGCTGCATGGGGTCGGTAACCGCGACGACCTGCATGACGCCGGAGTCTGTCAGCTTCTGCACGCGCTGACGAACGGCGGCTTCACTGAGGCCAACTGCCTTACCGATCTCAGCGTAGGAGCGTCGGCCATCGTTCTGAAGCTGCTCGATGATGGCCTTTGAAACGTCGTCAAGATGCACAGGCTTGTTTGCGGAACTACGCGACGGGGTGGTCATGCCTCGATTTTGTCAGTTCAAACCCGCTTCTGCAAGCGATTCCGAATCAAAATAGTGATTTTGCTGCGGAAACCGTCAGTCTGCGGGTAGATTCCGGAGGACACCCTCGCTATCGTTGACGCATGAGCGCTTCAGAAATCAAGAACTTCATCAACGGCGAGTATGTAGCCGCGCGCACCGAGTCCAGTTTCGACGTGATCGACCCCGCGACTGAGCACCGCTACGCGGAGTCGCCTGTTTCGTCAGCGGCCGACGTCGACGCTGCCTACGCTGCCGCATCCACCGCTTTTGAGACCTGGGGCGAAACCACCCCATCGGAGCGCCAACTCGCCCTGTTCCGCATCGCCGATGCCATGGAAGCACGCGCCGACGAATTTGCCGACCTTGAATCGAAAGACACCGGAAAGCCTCGCGCCAGTCTTGTCGCGGACGAGATCATGCTCTCCGTTGACCAGATCCGATTCTTTGCGGGAGAGTCTCGACACCTCTCGGGTATGGCCTCCGCCGAGTATATGAAGGACCACACGTCATCGATTCGTCGCGAGCCGATCGGTGTAATTGGTCAAGTAGCGCCGTGGAACTACCCACTCAACATGGCCGTCTGGAAAGTTGCCCCGGCAATCGCCGCCGGCAACACGACGGTGCTGAAGCCCAGCGACACGACTCCCTCGGCCACCCTGCTGTTCGCCGAGGTCGCCTCCGAGTTCCTGCCAGCCGGCGTCTTCAACGTTCTGACGGGCGACCGGACCACTGGCGGTCTCATGATCGACCACAAGACGCCACAGATGGTCTCGATTACGGGATCGGTGCGGGCGGGAATGGAAGTTGCTAAGGCCGCATCCGTTGATCTCAAGCGTGTGCACTTGGAACTGGGCGGCAAGGCTCCGGTCATTGTCTTTGACGATGCCGACATCGAGTCCGCCGTTGCCGGAATTGGGGCCGCAGGCTATTTCAACGCGGGCCAAGACTGCACCGCGGCCACCCGAGTGATCGTGCACGAGCAGGTACATGACGAATTCGTGGCAGCCCTCGTAGCCTGGACGCGTGACAACGCGACAACGGGTGCACCAAACGAAGACGTCTATTTCGGTGCTGTCAACAACGCGAACCAGCTCGCTCAAGTGTCACGCGTGATCGAGGAGTTGCCCTCGCACGCTCACGTCGAGCTCGGCGGCACGCGCCAAGGCAGCCAGGGCTACTTCTATGAAGCCACGATCGTTTCTGGGCTGCAGCAACACGACTCCGCCGTGCAGAATGAAATCTTCGGCCCCGTCATCACCGTCCAGAAATTCACGGATGAGAACCAAGCGCTGGAGTGGGCCAACGACGTCAACTACGGATTGGCTTCGAGCGTGTGGACACGTGACCACGGTCGTGCCATGCGTTTCGCGAAGCACCTCGATTTCGGATGTGTGTGGATCAACACCCACATTCCCATCGTTGCGGAGATGCCACACGGTGGTTTCAAACACTCCGGCTATGGCAAAGATCTGTCGAGTTACGGCTTCGAGGACTACACGCGTATCAAACACGTGATGAGTTTTATCGGACAAGCGTGACGGGCTCCCACGGGAAATCGTCAAGCGTGTCTAAGATTGCGGCGTGAGGCATGATTTTGACGACACGATAACGGCGAGCCAACGGCCCACCGTTTGGTCGAGCGTTCCCGATCTGGATGACACCGTCATCATCAGTTCTCGCCGTCGACTAGCCACCGTGCAGCCATATGAGCGTCCGGAGGCGGCACAAGCAAAGCAGGCGTCGCCGACCACCGCTCAGGAGGCAGCGCGACTACGAGCGCGCGCGGCCGCCCAAGTGAAGCCTCCCCAGCAGGCTGCAGCTCCGCCCGCATCCGAATCCTCAGCGCTGTACTACCGGGTGCAGCTCGACGGAACAGGGCAGGCGCATTCGCTGGAGCACGCATGCGTGTTTGGTCGTGATCCGCGGCCACCGCGCATTGTTAAAGGTGTGGGGCCTCGCCTTGTCGCGGTGCAGTCGCCGCTCCGTGAGGTCTCAGAAACGCACGTCGAAGTGCGACAATTGGGGGCTTCGGTGATCGTGACTGATCTCCGATCAACGAACGGGTCACTCGTTCAAGTGCCAGGAAATGCTGCACGAAAACTCCGTCAGGGTGAGTCGGTAGTCGTTACGACCGGCACGCTAGTGGATATTGGTGACGGAAACATCATTCGGATTCTGCCTCGGCGGCGTCTGGAGTAAAACGGGCAGGAAGGTAGCCGTGACCGAAATCGGCGGCAACAACCCGGGGCACACCATCGCCCTACCGGGGCGAGAACAGCAAACATTCACGTTTGCGTGGGCTGCGGGAACTCATACTGGCCATCGTCGCGCCGCAAACGAGGACAGCTACGTCGCGCGTTCTCCCATGTTTGCTGTGGCTGATGGAATGGGCGGTCACTCCGCTGGCGATCTGGCTAGTGCTGCCGTCGTCGAACGGCTGGACGACGCTATTACCGGAGACTTTTTGCCCGCCCGCGCGGTTGAGCGCGCGCTCGAGCGGGCAACGGACTATATCGGACTGATTTCCCAAGACAGCGAGCTGGGCGTCGGCACCACCGTGACCGGAGTTGTGATTACCGAACACCATGAGACGGCGAGCTTTGCTGTGTTCAACGTGGGCGACAGTCGCGTATACAACTACGACGGGGGCGAACTGGTACAGGTCACACGAGACCACTCCGTTGTTCAAGATCTTGTGGATGCCGGGGTAATTTCACGTGAGGAAGCGGAGGATCATCCTGACGCCAACATCATCACTCGCGCAGTGGGGTTCAACGCGACGACTTCTCCCGACTTTTGGATGCTGCCGATTCGGCAGGGTCAGCGGCTCTTGATCTGCTCTGATGGTCTCACTCGGGAGGTCTCGGATGCAGAGATTGCGCGGATATTTGCGAAGCATGATTTGGCTGATGCAACCGTGGCGGAACTCATCGATTCGGCGCTCGCGAGCGGCGGTCGTGACAATATCACTGCAATTATCATCGATGTGTTAGAAGTACCTACAACCGCGGACCAATCGAGTCCTCCATACTGGGGACAGACAATCTGACCCCAGACAAGGGGCAGAAACCGAATTTTGAGTGGTTTACTCACTTAGAATGATCGAACTCGACGACTTGTAAGGGGTGTTCTGTGGCTCGAAGACTGCCCTCAGATCCGCCTGCCCTGCCCGGGTTCTCGCATGTTCACGTTTTGGGTTCCGGTGGTTTCGCCGACGTGTTCTTATATGAGCAGAATATGCCGCGTCGACAAGTCGCCGTCAAGGTTATGCTCAGCGAAGTCGTCAACGATCAAGTGCGCCTTATGTTTCAAGCTGAAGCGAACCTTATGGCGCAGCTCAGTTCGCACCCCTCGATCCTCACGGTGTATCAAGCCAGTGTCTCTTCTGACGGTCGCCCCTATCTGGTAATGGAACTCTGTTCATCGACCCTTAGTCAGCGGTATCGGGTCGAACGTCTTCCTGTTCCCGAAGTTTTGCGTATTGCGATCAAGATCGGCAGCGCTATAGAGACGGCTCACCGCTCGGGGGTCTTGCACCGAGATATCAAGCCGTCAAACATCCTGACGACTGCCTATGGGCACGCCGTGTTGTCTGACTTCGGCATCGCCGCAACGCTGAGCGAGTCCGAAAACCTTGAAGCCGTGGGCATGTCGATCCCGTGGTCGGCGCCTGAAGTCCTGATGGACGAAACGGCTGGCACGATTGAGTCCGAACTGTGGTCGTACGCTGCGACCGTGTACTCGCTGCTGGCCGGGCGCTCACCCTTTGAAATACCGGGGGAGTCGAATAAATCGACCGACCTAATTTCGCGGATCAACCGCGCCAAGCCACGGGCAACCGGTCGTAGCGATGTCCCCGAAAGTCTTGAGCGTGCGCTCAATCGCGCCATGTCACGCAAGCCTGAAGCTCGTCAGGGAAGCGTGCTCGAACTCGTGCACGAGTTGCAGGCGGTTGAGTCGGAGCTTGGGCTCTCTCAGACCCCTATCGAAGTAGCGATGGATGACTGGGCGCTCGCGACCGTGGCTGAACTTGAGGACCGCACGCGAGTTCGCCCCGGCCAAGCGGCCACGATGACATCATCACAACGACGTAAACGCCGGCGCCCTGCGGCTGTCGAAGATAGTTTCGGCTCATTTGAGAGCGACGCGGCTGAAGGCAAAATGTCTCGTCGAAAGACCGGGATGAGTCCGATTCCGCGTACCCGTGGCATGCAAACTGTTGCGTGGATTGGTGTTGCCGTTGCGGCTCTTGTCGTGGTGCTCGGGGCCACCGTGACTCTTGTCGGTTTGCAGTCTGGCTCCAGCGATATTCCGACGGTGAGTGACATCAGCGCTAGCGTTTCCACTGACGTCGTTGAGTTTTCTTGGGTCGATCCGGGCCTTGAAACAGGCGACTGGTACCAAATCACAACAACAGACAACCAGCCTCCTGTGCAGCAGCGCGAACCAAGTTTTGTCGTCGATGCCGAGTCCGGCGAGAACGTCTGCATATCTGTCACGGTTACACGGGACGGCAAATCAGGTGTCGCGAGTGCGCAGAAGTGTGCGGTGTTGCCGTGATGATGGGTAGCTGTGGTTAAGGGCTGGGGTAGGGCCCGCCGTTCAACAGTGATCGGCGTGGTGAGTGTCTCTGCGATTGTGGCGCTCGTGGCCACGGTCGCAATCGTGTCGACCGGCTATACCGCGCAAGAAGTTGACTTGGCTGATGGTGCCGTGTGGGTAGCGAATAATCAAGAACAGGCGATCGGGCGCGCGAGCACGGAAGTGCTCGAGATCAACTCCGTCGTAAGCGCTCAGAGCGCTGATCTTGAAGTCGTTCAACATGGCGATAGCGTCTTGCTATTTGACCGATCGGAAAGCGCGATCGATGTTGTCGATCCTGCGCTGTCAGAAATTGATGAGAGCGTTGCGCTTCCGCCCAACCAGCCCGAGGTTTATTTCGCCGGCGACAACGTTGTCGTGCTGGAGCATGGAACAGGAGAACTCTGGATTAGGTCCTATGAGGACTTTCTTAATTTTGATGCGGAATCCCCAGCATCGCTGAGCCTTGGTGCTGACGCGATTGTGAGCGTTGATGACGACGGCTTGCTCTACGCGTTCTCGCCTTCGACGAGTCAGCTTTTTCGAGTAAACGCTGCAATTTCCGACGTCGCCGAATCGAGTGTGACTCTCGAGCTTGACCCGACGGCGGAACTCAGCATCACCTCAGTGGCCGGTGAGTGGGCGGTACTCGATTCAGATGCCGAGTTGCTCTACATGGACGGTCGCACAGTCGACCTCACTGGGCTCGTCGACGACGGAAACGGCACTGTCGTACAGCTTCCCTCCGTCGACGGTGAGCGCGTTCTCGTTGGGTACAGTCAGGGAGTAATCAGCGTTCCTCTCAGTGGTGCTGCGGCCGTAGGGCTCGCGACGGGACAGTCCGGTGTCGCGGCCGCTCCGTTGCGTCTGGGGGAGTGCGAATTCGCTGCGTGGTCCAGCGGGGAGAATTGGCGTCGTTGTCCCACTGACCCCGGCGAGGGCATCATGCTGCAACTCAGCGAAATGGATGCCAACGCGCAGCTCTCCTACGCAGTGAATGGTTCACGAGCCGTGCTCAATGACCGGCTTTCAGGCCGAACGTGGGCGGTGCAAGAAGCCGGAGAGTTGATCGATAACTGGAACCAGCTGATCACGGCTGACGACGAAGAGCCTGAGGTTGAGCAGAACCTTCTCGACGTCGAGCCTGAGGTTGATAGCGTTCAGCAGCCGCCCGTGGCGGTAGATGACACCTTTGGTGCCCGGCCAGGACGAGCCACCGTGCTCCCCATTTTGCTCAACGATTACGATCCGAATGGCGACGTGTTGGTCGTCGAAGAACTCCCGACAATCAATCCCAACTTCGGGCGAATCGATCGCATCAACGAGCGCCAACAGATTCAAATCACGCTCGAAGCGGGCGCAAGCGGTCAAGTCAGCTTCGATTACACCGTTAGCGACGGTCGCGGAGGAACCGCTAGCGCGACCGTGACGGTAGAGATTCGGGAAGACTCAGAGAATTCGCCGCCGGAGCAAGTGCGGTCTACCGACCTCACCGTGCAGTCAGGTGGCCGAGTAACGAACCAGATCTTGGGTGATTGGGTCGATCCTGACGGTGATCCCTTCTATTTGACGAGTGCCTCCGTAGCTGCGCCCGACGTCGTTAGCTATAAGCCGGGGGGAGACCTCATCTTCTCTGACTCCGGTGCTGGCGGAGAGCTCAAGGTCGTCACCCTCGTAGTCTCGGATGGCACAAGCGAAAGCTCCGGCGGTGTCTCCGTCTCGGTGAAAGCCGCTGGCGAAGTGCCCATTGAAGCCGATCCCTTCGTGGTGCTCGCCTACGCGGGCAAAGAGATTACCGTTTCGCCGCTCAGCCATGTGCGTGGCGGCAACGGCAACATCCGACTCAATAGTGTCCCGGCGAAGACTGGCGCTCAAATACTGCCGAGCTATGAAACGGGAACTTTCCGGTTCGAGAGCGACGAGATTCGCAGCCACAATCTTGAGTACGTCGTGACCGATGGCAACCTCACGTACACCGCGACCGTGCGTATTGACGTCGTGTCTCCGCCCGACGCCAACACGACGCCCATTACGGTTCCCAAGACAGTTTTCGTTCAAACTCTTCAGAACGAACGAATCGATGTTGCCGGAACAGATGTCGATCCGGCCGGTGGGGTGCTTCTCGTCACTGAGATCATGAATCTTTCCGCTGGTTCCGGGGTGCGCGCAGAAATCCTCGAGCAGCGCCTGGTTCGAGTGAGCCTAGAGGCCCCGCTCGACGATGGGCCAGTCAGTTTCAATTACCGCATTAGCAACGGACTCGCGGATGCCGTAGGCGTTATCACTGTCGTTGAGATAGCGGCGCCATCGCAGCTGCAGGCGCCGATCGCCAACGACGATTCCGTGACAGTGCGCGTGGGACAAGCGGTCGATATTGTCGTTCTTGCGAACGACGAACACCCTGATGGGCTTGAGCTGACCCTTGTGCCGAAGCTCGCACAAGACCTCCCTGATGACTCAGGATTGCTGTTCGCCTCCGGTGACGTACTGCGCTACCTCGCCCCGGATCGCACGGGAAACTTCACAGCCGCATACCAAGTCGCTGGCCCAGATGGACAGTCCGCGACTGCGATCGTGCGCATTGCCGTGCGAGAGCTAGACGCATCCAGCAACAACGCGCCGGTTCCACCAACTGTCACCGCTCGAGTGCTCGCTGGAGATACCGTACGCGTACAAATTCCGCTGACATCGGCGGACCCTGACGGGGACTCCGTTCAGTTGCTCGGTCAAGCAACGAACCCAAGCAAGGGCGCAGTCCTTGAAGTCGATTCCAATACCTTTGTGTACCAAGCGGGAGAGTATTCCGCGGGAACGGACACCTTCAGCTACACCCTCATCGATTCGCTCGGTGCCCGTGCAAACGGAGAGATCAACATCGGGATTAGTCCGCGCCTCGATGGTGCGCGCAACCCGGTCGCGATCATCGATGAAGTAACGGTGAAGCCGGGCATCACGGTGTCAGTGCAGGTGCTCGCCAACGATTCTGATCCTGACGGCAGTACGCTTTCGGTGGTTTCTGTGGAACCCAATGACGCCGTTACCGTCGCCGAGATAGTCGGCGACGTCGTAAACGTTACCCCTCCGACGGAGCCTGGAGATTATGGAATCATCTACGCGATCGAAAACGAGACGGGCGGCTCGAGCCAGAACTTCATCCGTGTCACCGTGGACCCGGATGCCAGTCCGGCCTACCCGATAGCGACCGATAGCGTCCTAACTCTTTCTGATGTGCTTGACCGTAACCGTGTGACGGTGGACGTTCTCTCCGGAGTATTTTTTGCAGATGGTGACCCGGGAACTCTCGATCTCACTATCTACCCCGGATTCGGCGACGCGGCCAGAGTCACCTCCGATAAGCAGATCGAAGTGTCCGTGGGAGACGACGGACAAATCATCCCGTTCCGCGTTACCAATCCTTCCGATCCCACGGTATTCAGCTACGCGTTCATCAACGTTCCTGGATACGACGATGCGCTGCCGCAGCTTGATCGCCGTGCTCCAAAACTCAGTATCAACAGTGAGAGCACGCTCGTTATCGACCTCAACGACTACATCATTGCGGTCGGCGAGAAGTCAGTGCGCCTCACGGACTCGAGTACGGTGTTAGCCACCCACAGCGATGGTTCCGACCTCGTGCGCGACGAAGACACGCTCGTCTTCACGTCGGCAGAAAAGTACTTCGGGCCGGCATCCATTTCGTTTGAAGTCACCGACGGCAGCTCGGCCTCTGATCCTGAGGGCCGCACAGCAATTTTGGTGCTGCCTATCGATGTACTCCCTCGCGACAACCAAGCTCCTGTTTTTGGCGGCGCTGTGATTGAGTTCGAGCCCGGTCAGGAGAAAGAAATTGATCTCCTCAAACTCACGACGTATCCGTACCCCGACGACCTCGACGAGCTCGCGTACTCGATCCTGAGCCCCTTGCCTGAAGGCTTTACCTACTCGCTTGATGGCACATTGTTGACGCTTCGTGCCAACAGCAGTGCGGTGAAGGGTACGCTCACCTCAATTTCTCTAGGGGTTCGCGATGATCTGTCGGAGGGCAAATCAGGTCGCATCGAACTCAATGTTGTGCCGTCAACGCGCCCGCTTGCGAGCGCAGCCGCTGACATCGCGATCGCCCAACGTGGCGAAACGACCGTAGTCGACGTGCTTGCCAACGATGCCTCAACTAACCCGTTCCCCGGTTCGCCGTTGCGCGTGGTCGACATTCGTGGCCTCGGGGGAGGGTCCATCCCCGCAGGGCTCTCGATCGTACCCAGCAGCGACAACAGCACCATCACGGTCACTGTCTCCGATAGCGCGGTGCCCGGCGACGTGAACCTGCAATATCGGGTTGCGGATGCAACGAATGACGAGACGCGGTACGTCTGGGGCACGGTGTTGATCTCGGTGCAAGATGTGCCCGATGCGATTTCGACCCTTGGGCCAAGCGGTTTTAGTGACAAAACCATCATGATGCGGTGGAACGCGGGTCCGGCAAACAACTCGGCCATAACCTCGTACCGGGTGACGACTAAATCTGACGGAGTGCTCGTCAACACCACCGAGTGTGCCGGAACAACGTGCGCTATTCCGACGACGGGCAACGGGCCAACGAATTCCGTGAAGGTCACCGTCGTCGCGGTTAACGCGATCGGAGAGTCGGATCCGGTAACGCTCGCAGACTCTGTGTGGTCGGACATCATTCCTGCAGCGCCAACAACGTTGAGTTCCTCTCCTTTGGATCACGGTCTGCGATTGACGTGGAATGCGGTGCCGACCCCGGCTGGTGGTTCGGCAGTTGACCGCTACCGCATCGCTGTCGGTGGCTTCGAAACCACACTTGGTCTTGCCCAGTGCGACACCACGACGTGCACTTGGGAAACACCGGCAACATGGGTCCTCGATAACGGCGTAGCAGTCACGTACACGGTGAGTCCGCGTAACGCGGCCTACACAGCGCTGTCGGTGTGGAACACCAGTGAGCCGCGCAGCGCCGTGCCGGCGGGACCGCCGATCGCGCTGTCCGCCCCAGTCGCCACAGTTGTGAACGACACCACTGCGAATTTGTCATGGGCGGGTGCATTCAATTCAAACGGACGCCCTGTAACGACCTACACAGCCGCTGCATTCACCGGAACGCAACCGACTTGTTCTCCGGACGGTTCGATTACTGGCAACGGGGCGAAGCTGTCGGCAGTTGGCACCAGTACCTCGGCGACGTTTAACGGGCTATCGCCCAACCGCACTTACACGATGTTGGTGTTCGCGAGCAACGGCCAGGGATGCACCTCCTCGCCGACAGTCATCGCACACACTCCACCGGCAGTAGTGACGAGCCTCAGCACAGCGGGCCCCATCGCCAATGGCAACAACTTTGATTTCACGGTCACTGGCGGAATGGCGGGGACCGACTCACTCAATAGCGACTACACGCTCTACTACCGCCTCAGTGGCGGCACTGTTCCAGGAACCATCTTCGGCCCCGTAGCTCTCGGGTCGTTCCTGACGGCTGACGGTGGGCAACAGTATGGTCAGGATATTTCAGTAGAGGTGAGAGCGTGCCGAAGTTACGGATCAGGCCCGATTTGTCAGCCTCAATGGTCGGCTCCCTTCGAGCTAGGCACGCCAGTGAACCCGTCGGTGGGGGGACTGACTTTCACCTCTGACAATGATCTATTGAATGACAGCGGAACATTCGAGTGGCTCGACTGGCCAACCGGAAACTACGAGGCAGTGCGCTACCGGTGTGGTGGAGTGACTTTGGGTCCTTGGCAGACAGCAGACGTCACCACCCCTGGAGACAGCTGCCACGCTGATGTTGCGCTTCTCCTAGGAACACCGACGCTTCTCGTGCGTGTGATTGCTAATGGCGGTCAGGTGTACGACAGAACTTATAACGGATACGACTATGACTAGAGGTGCGCTATGACGATGACTCCCGACGAAGCCGCATGGTTCGCAGAAAGCTTCAACCGACTTGTCACGAACGTCGAGCAAGTGCTGCTCGGAAAGACGTTTGTGGTGCGCCTCGGATTCACCGCCCTACTGAGCGAAGGTCATCTCCTCCTCGAGGACTACCCCGGCACAGGAAAGACGTCGTTTGCGCGCGCTATCGCACAAAGCGTCTCGGGCACAACGAACCGCATCCAGTTCACCCCCGACTTACTGCCGGGAGACATTACTGGTGTCAGCATTTTCGATCAGCGCGACAACGAATTCGAGTTCCATGCTGGACCGATCTTTTCCAACATTGTGCTGGCCGATGAAATCAACCGGGCAAGCCCCAAGACTCAAGCTGCACTGCTTGAAGTCATGGAGGAGGGCCAAGTTACCGTCGATGGCGTCACGCATCCTGTTGGTGCTCCATTTATGGTTATCGCTACTCAGAACCCCATCGAGCAGGCCGGAACCTATCGTCTACCGGAAGCCCAGTTGGACCGCTTCCTGATGAAAGCGTCGATCGGTTATCCCGACCGCGCGTCAACGTTGCGAATTCTTGACGGAGCTGGCGTTGCCGCCCACTCAACCACTATTGAGCCGGTTGTTAGCGCTGAGCTTGTAGTCGAGATGGCGCAGTTGGCACGTACCGTGCACGTAGATCCCACGATCAACGACTATGTCAGCCGCCTCGTCGAGGCGACCCGTGGCGCCGCGGAAGTCCGCCTCGGCGTGAGCGTGCGTGGTGCGCTGGCATTGGTTCGTTCGGCGAAGACTCTCGCGGCATCGCACGGTCGCCACTACGTGGTTCCGGATGACGTCAAGGCTCTTGCCGAATCAGTGCTTGCTCATCGTCTCGTGATCGATGCCGAAGCCGAGTTTGAGGGAGTGACCGCCTCGAGCGTGATTGCTCAGATCCTCATCGAAAACCCGCCGCCCACAGAACGGCAAGCCGTGTGAGTTCACTTCTCAACCGCTCGGCGAAAGGGCAGCCACAACACACCGCGGCGGAACATTCGGGTCCGAGCGGCAATAAGTCGCGCTCAGATTCAGACTTCCCCACCGCTATTCGGGGCCTCGACAACGCACGAACACGGATTGTCGGCTACCGCACGGGGTTTCTTGCTGATCTGATTGTTGCCACAGTGCGGTTCTCGGTGATCGCCCGAGAGATGCTGTCCCGCTACGCGAAGCGCGTTACAGCCGTAGTGACCCCGCTTGGCTGGGTCGTGCTCCTGCTTGCGCCCACAACACTGATTGTGGGCTACACAATTGCGTGGCAAGAACTAGTCGTTGTGGGGTTCGCCCTTGCTGCGATCGCCTTCATGGCCGCTATTTACCTCTTTGGTCGCAGCCAGCTAACAATCAGTTTGCATGTTGGCCACCATCGCGTCGTTGTCGGAGAAAGTGCAAGCGGCGAGGTACAGGGAGTGAATGAGGGCAAAAGTCGAAGTCTGGGCGTAGTGGCTGAGATTCCGATTGCTGCAAGCTACGCGGAGGCAGTGCTGCCGAGTTTGCGTCCAGGCGGCTCAGCGACGCACGAGTTTCTCATTCCCACTCAACGACGGGGCGTCATCTCAGTGGGGCCCGTGCGCACGGTGCGTGCCGACCCTGTGGGTTTGGTGCGTCGCGAGTTGGTATGGACCGAATCTTCCGAGGTTTTCGTACACCCGCGCACGATCAGTATTCCCAGTGTGAGCACAGGCCTCATCCGCGACTTGGAAGGCAACCCCACCAAAGATCTCGCGAATAACGACATCTCTTTTCACGCCCTGCGTGAGTACGTGCGCGGTGACGAGCGACGCAACATCCACTGGAAGACGACTGCGCGCACCGGCCGCTACATGGTGCGCCAGTTTGAAGAAACTCGACGGAGCCATCTTGTAATCGCGCTGAGTCTGGCTGCCGCAGATTATGAGAACGATTATGAGTTCGAGATGGCTGTCAGCGTTGCCGGTTCACTCGGCGCACAGGCAATCCGTGATGCCCGCACGGTCACAGTGGTTGCGAGCGAGCAAACGCCTCAGTTCGCCAAGCGCAAGGTTTTTGCAGTGCGGGCTCTCTCCACCCTCACGGGAGTACGCCTGCTGGATGACCTTACGAGAGTCCAGCGTGCTGAGACCGCATTGCGCCTCATCGACGTTGCCAGAGTGACCTCGGATCAAACCAACGGGGTGTCCGTCGCGTTCCTGATTTGCGGATCGACCGTCACCTCCCAGCAACTTCGCGCGGCCTCGACGAAGTTCGCAGCGAATGTTGAAGTTGTCGCGATTGTCTGTGATCCCGAAGCTGTTCCGGGTCTTCGACGAGTCTCCGGGCTCAGCGTTCTCACTATCGGGTACCTCGAAGAGCTCAAAAGGGCACTCTCGAGATCGGTGGCAGTATGACCACACGAGTCACTCCATCATTCGTTGTTGTTTCCGGGGCGCTGCTCTGGCTCGCTATTGCCCTCGCTTCTGCAGCGCTGTGGCCGATCTATCGCACTCAAGATCTCACTGTCTTGATTGCCGTCGGGGTACTCGCTGGCTCTGTGGTCGCACTTCTTTCTCTGTGGCGTCGACTGTCGTTCTTGACCACGACGGTGGTTGCGGTGCTCATTTTTCTCGCCATCGGCGTGCCCTTGGCTGTTCCGTCCGAGACCCAGTGGGGGATCGTTCCCACTCTCAATGGCCTCAGGGATCTCGTTTTCGGCGTTGCGCTCGGGTGGAAGCAGCTACTGACCATCTCGCTGCCAGTCGGAAATTATCAGGCGCTTCTTGTTCCCGCTCTTGTCTTAGTTTTTTTCGGCACCGTTATTTCGCTGAGCGTAGTTTTCCGCACTAAACTCGTAGAACTTTCTGTGGTTCCGCCGATCGTAATCTTCGTAATGGCGATCGCGTTTGGCCCGACCTATCCTGACCAACCCGTTGCGCTCGCGCTCGCGCTCTTGATTGTGATCGCGCTTGCAATGGTGTGGTTCCGCTGGCGTCGTCGTCGTGACACGGTCAACGCTCTTGAAGCAGCGAAGGAAGCGCCCGGAAGTACGAGACGCAAGCGCGAGTTCGGATTTGCTGGCGTCCGCACGATGATTAGTGCTCTCGTCATCCTCGCGATCGCATCGGCGTTCGCACTCGTGGCCGTCGACGTCGCGCCAGCCACCAATAACCGTTCTGTGCTGAGAACAGCAATCGTGGAACCATTCGACCCGCGCGACTACGTGAGTCCTCTTTCTGGTTTTCGTCGTTATTGGCAGCCCAGCAGTGCAAATTCAGTGCTATTCGATGTATCTGGGGTTCCGTTGGGCACCCGAGTGAGACTTGCGACACTCGATAGCTACAGCGGCGTCGTCTATGCGGTCGGCAGTGACCGGGTGTCGAGCGCGTCTGGCTCCTTCTCGCGCGTGCCATCCCGTTTTGATCAGTCGGATGTCGAGGGCGATCAGGTTGAGCTGACGATCACTATCGAGGGGTATGAGGGTGTCTGGCTGCCGACAGTTGGCTTGTTTGAACAAGTAGATTTTTCGGGCGCGAACGAAGCTGACCTTCGCGATTCGTTCTACTACAACGAAGTTTCTGGAACGGCGGCCGTTGTCGGAGGTCTTGAGAGCGGCGATAGTTACACGTTCGAAGGCGTTGTGCCGCTGCAACCAAGTGCCGACGAAATCAGCGCTCTCACACCAGGCCTTGCCGAAGTTCCCGCTGTGCGGGAGTCGCCAGAAGAACTCACCGAACGGCTTGACCAGTATGTTCGCGGCGTAACCACACCAGGGGAGCGCCTCGCTGCCATGCTGGAGGGTCTTGCAACTGATGGGTACATCAGTCACGGTGTCGGAGTGGATGAACCCACAAGCCGCTCCGGCCATTCTGCCGATCGCATTGCCGAACTCTTTACCTCCCCGCGCATGATCGGCGACGGTGAACAGTATGCGGTTGCCGCGTCGATAATGGCGAACGAGTTGGGATTCCCGACTCGCGTTGTTCTCGGCTTCGTCACATCTGACCCTCAAGTTCGAGGCGATGACGTCTCCGCTTGGATCGAAGTGAATACCGCTGAGTATGGCTGGGTCACCATCGACCCCAACCCACCGCTCCGAGAGATCCCAGAGGAGGATCCCGACGACATCGCACAGGTTGCGCGGCCCCAAACTGTGGTCCAGCCGCCTGAAATCGAGTCTGATACGACGAACCGTCAGTCGAACCCGGACAGCGAACAAGCGTTGCAGCCCGACCTCGATCCTGTACTCCAGGCTGTTCTCGCCGTATTGCGGGTTACAGGATGGTCGTTGCTAGCGCTGCTGGTAGCGGCCGCACCCTTCCTGTTGATTGTTTTGGCCAAGGCACGACGCCGTCAGCTTCGCAAACGTGCTGAGTCGACGGTGGAACAGATCAGCGGCGGGTGGCAGGAATTCGAGGATTCCCTCATTGATCATGGCTACTCGCCACCGCTTTCTGGAACCCGGACAGAGGTTGCTGCTGTGATGGCGACACCGGATGCTCGCGAACTCGCCGAGCATGCTGATCGCGCTATTTTCTCCGGGGCTGAACCGGAAACTGCCGAAGCTGATGCGTTCTGGACGAACGTGACAGAAATGGAATCTCAACTCAATACTGGACTGTCGCGCTGGGCGCGGTTCAAGACCAAAATATCACTGCGATCGCTCGGTGGTTATAGTGTCACAAGTCTGTTTAAGCGATAAAGGACTACCCGTGAATTGCTCTTTCTGTGCGACGCAACTGCCCGCCGATGCCGTCTACTGTGCTGAGTGTGGGCGGCCTGCGATGTCTCGTCGCGCCCGCAGGGGCGCTGTCGGGGCAGATGCATCCACTGCCGCTGTCGACGCGCCTGCACGTTCGGATAATGCCAAGGACGAGGCACCAGATCATTTGCGTCGGCGCCGCAACCGGGGAGCTGCCCCCACGGCCAGCGCTCCTGTGCCCAGCACTTCTGTGCCCAGCACTCCTGTGCCCATCGCTGAGGCAGCACCAGAAGCACCCTCAGAACCGAATGTTGCCGAACACAGCACACAGCTGCCGTCATCACTTCGCGACGCTCTCGTGTCAGAAGTTGACGCGCTTGCGGATGACGCTCCCACGTTGCGGCTGGGAGATCCGCTGGTGCTGACTGCTGCGGCTGACGTTGTGCGCACCGATGCCCCGGTCTCTCTTGCCTCTCAACCGTCGCTGGCTGCTCCCGATGCGGGCGTGACTGATACCGAAGTTTCGGCTGATGCTGCTTCGGTGAGTACCGATGATGATGTCGAGCAGGAACTACCGCTCGACGAAGACGGCCCCTACGACGAGGTGCTTCCATTCGATGAAGACGGCCCGTACGACGAGGTCGCCAATCCCGCGTTGCTCACATTTGATCAGAACATTGTGGTCGACAGCGTTGTGGAGAGCGCTGCCGATGGCATTGCGCATTCCCTGCCGGATCTATCGCCGGTAACGCCAGCAGAAAACTGGCACGAGACACCAGCACCTGCACCGGCAGTGGATGAGTTCGCTGCGACCGCGGACATCGCCGAAGTTATCGCGCCTGAACTGGTTGAGGCAGAACGGGTCGAGCCGGAACAGGTCGAGCCGGAATTGGCCGAGCCGGAAGTGGTGGAGCCTGAACAGGTCGTGCCGGAATTGGCCGAGCCGGAAGTGGTGGAGCCTGAACAGGTCGAGCCTGATGAGCCCGTGCTCGGGAGCAATGCAGAAGAACGAGACGGTGACGTGGATGCGCACAGTGCCGAGCCCGAGGACGACGCACAATTCGACGCGGACGTCGCTGTGGAATTCCATCCCGTCGAGGAAGCTAATAAGCCAGCAACATCCGAGATCGCCAGTGATGTGTTAACTGAGCCTGAGCTGGCCTCTGACCCAGCGCCTGCACCAGCAGCTGAGTCTGGAGCCGAGCCGGAGCCCGAAGCAGACTCCGCGGACGAGAGCGAGCCGGAAACGGAATCAGCCCCGGACGCTGAGCCAGCCATTGAAACCCTGATCGAACCAGGACAATTGGACGTGCCCGAGAGCGCTGACGCTGACGTTGAGCCGGAGCCGGCCCCAGAACCTCGGCCAGAACCTCACCCAGCGCCTGAGCCTGAGCCAGAACCAGAACCAGAACCAGAACCAGAACCAGAACCAGAACCAGAACCAGAACCACAGCCAGAGCCTGAGCCGAACCCAGAGCCGGAACCTGAACCAGAGCCGCTCGTGGAGCCAGCGCCGTTATCACGGTCTGCCTTCGAGCCAGACATGAGCAAAGTTGGTCGTCCCGACGTCGTGGAATCGCATTCAGTTCACTCTCGAGTGAAGCCGGTGCGTCCGCTGGGCGAAGAACCTCTATTTACGACGGCAGACCGCTTGCGAGCATCAGCCTTCGCGCCTCTGGCTTCGGAGCGAGTGGATGACCAGCCAGCTCCTACCGCGGTCGCTGGCAAGGAAGAGTCCGTAGAAGCAGCGACAGCAACGGGCCCCAGCTCATCCGATGGTCGCGGAACGCAACCGCGTGCTGAGGTTATTGAAGCGGTTGCTAGTGCCACGGCCGAGCCGCTGGCTGACTCCGCACAGCCCTCTGTCGAGACATGCCAACAATGCGGCACCGTTCTGGCGGAATCTGACATTTTCTGTGGCTCCTGCGGATTCGTGCGACACGGCGTCGGCCCCGGCGCCCGAGCTGAAGCGCGCGCCGCATCTCCGGTTCCGCTCGAACCAGCCAGAGTCGACGTCGTCGAATCTGCCGAGACTGGAGAGACCAACCGCTCTGAGAACGCAGACGGGGAGGTATCCATCGCGTCAATCCCCGCACCGAATCTGGATGTCAGTTTTGCCACCGACGCACTCGCGGAGCCGAGCCCAGTGACCGAATCTGCATCAGCAGCCGCCGTAGAGCCCGAAGTCGAAGAACAGTTCGCGGCCGACACACCTTCCCTAGCGGGGGAGTCTGGAATTGATTACGAAATGGAACCCAGTTCGGTGCCCGACTCCGAGCAACCGCCAACCTTCGCGGTCGTTGCGGATGCCGCTGGAGCCACAGACCTCGAGCCTGAAGAATCGCACGAAGTCGCTGACGCTCACTCGACGGGCTCGAAACCCTTCTCAGTTCTTGCGCCGCCGCCGAAGTCGCACCAGCGGGTTGAGCTTCCGATTTCGCCACCGCTCCCACTGGCCTCGCTCGGAGCTGACGATGAAGACGTCGAAGACACGCGAATAGTTGAGCGAAGCGTCGCTGGCACTCGGTTTGTGCTGCAATTTAGTACGGGCGACAGCGTCATCGTTACTGGAACCGGTCTCGTCGGCCGCAATCCGATCCCGGAGCCTTCCGAGAAATTCGACATCGTGGTGCCGATCACGGACCCCAGCAAATCGGTGTCCAAGACTCATCTCGAGTTTGGTCAGATGAGCGGGGTGTTCTGGATTAGTGACCGGTATTCCGGAAACGGATCGATCGTGAGGGAGCCAGGCGCCGAACCGAAGCGCTGCGAGCCCGGAAAGCGATATCGGGTCGTTCGCGGAACCCGAGTGGAAATTGGGGAGCAGTTTTTCATCGTTAGCTAGGGCTAACGGATTGATCTCGCTGGGATCTACCGCAGACTCAACTGTCCCTGCACAGCGCTACGTCGAGCAGCACCCTCCACGGAGGTAGCTGTACGCGACTTCGCGCGAGCATGGCCTGCTGAAGTAGGCACGTGACTGAATCTTCCCTTCCTGACCCGCGTATTTCTTTGCCTGCTCCGCCACAGGCGCCAGCGCCCTTCCGGTTTCCTGTGGTTGCGGCCATAGTGCCAGTAGTCGCGTCGGTCGCGATCTGGTTGATTACTGGCTCTGCTTTCGCGCTTGTTTTCGCCGCACTCGGGCCTCTGGCTGCGACCGGAAGTTATGTCGACTCGCGGATTACGGCGCGCAAGACGAAGCGCGTCGAGCGAGCGCGTTTCAGCGCGGATGTGGCAACAACCTCAGGTGAAATTCGCACCTATCACCGCCGCGAGCTCTCCGAACTGGAAGAAAGAACCCCCACCGCCATCATGCTGGTGAACGATGTACTCACCGATGCTTCGCGGTGGATGCGAGAGCCGGATGATGTGCTTCCCGTTCATCTTGGGTACGGCAATGTGCGCAGCAGTCTTGCTATCGACCGAGCCGGCGTGCACGACTCAGCGCCACGTGAGGTTCACGACGCCTATCGCGGTTTGACCGAGCAGGCGGAGTATGTAAGTTGCGCCCCTATTGCAGTAAATGCTCGCCTCGGAATCGCTCTTTTTGGCAACAATCTGATGGCACTATCGCTCGCGCGGTCGTTAGCGATCCAGCTCGCTCGCACGCTCGCTCCTACCTCGAGTTGGGTGCGCCTTACCGGAGTGTTCGCCGCTGAGACGTGGGGAGAGCGGTTGCCTCATCGCCTGCTGCGCTCGAACGGACATAGTGAGCAGCCGTCGCACGAGGGGAGCGCCGGCAGTGAGATCGCGAGTGTGCACTGGGGCGCGCTGGGCAATGCGAGTCCCCGCGTCTCGATCACGGTTGTCTCCGAAGAAAAACAGGTTCCAAGCGGGCATCGCATTGTCATCCGTACCAACGCCGAAGGTATTGCCGTTGTCCGCCATCCCGACCGTCACCAACGCCGTGATTTCGAGCCATCCTTACTCGGCAGAGAGCAGGCGTTGGTCTGGGCTCGAGCGGCGCACGACATCGCTGCTCGCGACGGTCTCGCCTCAGGTGATCACACGCTTCCTGGCTCGTTGGCCTTCGATGAGCTTGATAAGCGTCCGCGCACGGTTCACGGTTCAGCCCTAGAGCGACGCAAATCTTTGGTGGCACACCCTGCTGTAACGGCCTCGGGGGCACTGGCCATCGACCTTGTCGGCGATGGACCCCATGCCATCGTCGGTGGCACGACCGGCAGTGGCAAGAGCGAGCTCCTCATCGCGTGGGTGCTCGCGATGGCGGCAGAAACCTCACCGGACGATGTAACTTTCTTGCTGATCGACTTCAAGGGTGGCTCTGCTTTTGCGGGACTAACGCAACTTCCACACACCGTCGGAATCATCACCGATCTCGATGAGGCAGCCGCAGCGCGTGCATTCGCAAGTCTTCGTGCCGAATTGCGACATCGAGAACGTGTGCTGGCTATGGCTGGCGCGCGGGACATCTCAGAGCTTACGAACGAGCCTCGACTTGTGATCGTGGTCGACGAATTCGCGGCGATGATGGCGGACTACCCGCAACTTCACGCGCTCTTTAGCGACATAGCGGCGCGCGGGCGATCGCTCGGTGTGCATCTCATCCTGTGTACGCAGCGGCCATCGGGCGTTGTCCGTGACGCTCTGCTTGCCAACGCAGACTTGCGGATCTCTCTTCGCGTGAACAACGGGGCCGACAGCTCGGCGGTCATCGGCAGCGATCGCGCTGCGGAGCTGCCTGCCGATGCAAAAGGTCGCGCGTGGGTCGCGCACGGCTCCTCCTCGGCCGACCTTGTGCAGTTCGCGCTGGTCACGCCCCAGGACATCACTGCGGTGGCCGAGCGCTGGCCGGTCACAGGGCCACCGCGCCGTCCTTGGTGTGAGCCTCTGAGCGAACACGTCTCGCTCGGCACCGTGCTGGCCGCGCTCGGCGAAGAAAGGGACGGTGACAATTCGAATTCGGTGAGCTCAGATGTACTCCACTTCGGTATGACCGACTTGCCTGAACTCCAGCGCCACGGCATCGCCGGTTGGTCGCCGCTGGACGACGGACATTTGTTGCTTTTGGGCGCATCCGGCAGCGGTAAGACGACGGCGCTCACCACGCTTGCCCACGTGAGCGCGGCAGAGGTAACCGTGATGAGCGCTGAGCCTGCGGCATTCTGGGATTCCCTTGCGATCGCTTATGGTCGCCTTGATTTCAGCGATGAAGCGGCCTATCCACTGCAACCCACTCACCTCGTTATTGACGACATCGATGCTGTACTCGCGCGTTTCGACGACGAGTATCGTCCCGTGGTTGTGGAGCGGCTCACCCGAGTACTGAGGGAGGGCCCCGCCAACAGCATCTGGGTTATCGCTAGCGCTCAGCGAATCACTGCGCCGTTACAGTCGCTCTCGCCGCTGATGCCGAGCGTGCTGCGACTACATTTCAGCAATCGACAGGATTTCGTTCTTTCTGGGGGCGCTTCAGAAAACTTCGTCGCTAATTTGCCCGCTGGGGGAGGGCTTTGGAAGGGAAACAGGCTCCAAATTGCAGAGAGCGCAGAGTACCTTCCTGTGGCGGAACGAGTGTTAACCGCAACGCTGAACCCCGACCATCACGTCGTCGTGGCGAGCAGCCGTCCCGCTGCCAGCGTGGCTGCTTTTGCTGCCGCTGGCTGGGAGATACGCAACGTCGACGGCGCACCGGGGGCGGAACGAGATCTCATCATCAGCCCCAGCGGCGCAAGCTCTCCGATCGCGCTTATCGGGTCCGTCGACGAATGGCAATCACGGTGGGGCGCGCTGGCGACGCTGCGTTCCCACGCAACTGTGGTTCTTGACGGCTGCAGTCTTAGTGACTATCGCCAGCTCGCGCGCACTCGCGAGCTTCCGCCACCGCTAACCGGCGGGGCGCGCGAATACTGGCGTCTCAGCGACTCCGGTCAGACGCAGCGTGTGCGGGTGTCTCATCGCACCCCCGAAGCGGATTAGGCGCAGCGTGCCCAATTCGGGGTTGTACCGCGCTTCACGACAAAGAATTTGGCCCTGCGGTACCCGAATTGGGCACAATAATGGGGCGAATCTGGCTCGGAAACATGGAATTATTGCAACGGACCCGCAAGGCCCCTCCTAACTGGGGCTTTAACAAAGCAAACCGCGCTCACTACCATCGGGGTAACTGGTGGGGGCGAAGGAGAAACAGTGACGAGACCACTTCCGCAGGATCCGACGATCCAGCAGCTAATGCTGCAGGCGAAGCAATCTCAACTCAGCCGCAGGCGACTGCTGCAAGGAGCAGGGCTTGGCGCATCTGCGCTCGCTCTCGCAGCATGTGCTGCGCCTGATGGGTCTGAGGTGAATGACATATCCGATAGCGATAACTCGCTCGTGTGGGCAAGCTGGCCGTCATACATCGATGAAGATCTCAGCGGGCGCTCCCCAACGCTTAAGGCGTTTAGCGAGGAGACCGGAATTGACGTTGAGTACAATCCGATTGTCGAAGACAACGTTGGTTTCTACCTGACGATGAAAGACCAACTCTCTTTGGGAGAGCCGACGGGCGCAGACATCATTTGTGTCAGCGATTGGATGGCAGCACGACTCATCCGATTCGGGTACGCCCAAGAGATGGATGCGGCAAACATCCCCAACAAGGCAAATCTCACGGAGTCTCTCGCGAGCCCAGACTTTGACCCCGATCGGACCTACTCGCTGCCCTGGCAAAGTGGTTTCATCGGCCTCGCTTGGAACGCTGAGGAGTACCCCAGGGGAGTCCTCTCTGTCGATCAGCTGTGGAACGACGAGCTCAAGGGCAAAGTTGTCGTCCTCGCAGAAATGCGTCACACCATGGGAATGCTGTTGCTTGCTCAGGGTGTCGACATTGCTGAGGAAGATTGGGGAATTGAGGAGTATAAAAAGGCAAGCGCGGTGCTCGAAGAGCACCTGACGTCAGAGCACATCCTCGGTGTCTACGGCAGCGATTACCTCGAAAAGCTTAAGTCGGGCGAAGCTATTGCCGGGTTCGCTCGCGCCGGCGACGTTGTCGTTCTCAACGCTCAGGCTGGATATGAGAAGTTCAAATTCTTGCTTCCTGGCTCTGGTGGAACATTCTTCACCGACTCGCTCGTGATTCCCGCCGGTGCTTCCCATAAGGCAAGCGCCGAAAAGCTCATGAACTTCTACTATGACCCCGCTGTTGCGACTGAGGTCGTGGAGTGGATCCATTGCGTGAGCCCGGTTGAAGGAACGCTTGAGTACGCCATCGAGCACTTCCCGGCACTGGCGTCGAACCAATTCACCTTCCCTAATGCGACCGCAATGTCACGAGCGCGCACTTTCCGCACGCTCAGCACCACCGACGATCAGTCGTTCAACGCGGAATTCCGCCGCATAACGGGCAAGGGCTAGCCGGCAAGCGAAGTGTTTTACGCGAGCTCGAAACGGAGCTCGCCGACAGGGAGTCCACGGCCGAGCACCTGCTCGGTCGTGGCTGCCAGCACGCCGGCGACGGCATCCGCATCGAGCGCTCCAGCTTCAACAAGCAGCGAGAGCCCGACGGGCAGCAAGGGACGGATCGACCCGTCAAGAATCTTGAGAGTGACCGTAGTGCCGTCCGGGGCTGCCGCGATGAGAACGCCTTCGGCCCCGCGCTTCGCAACGATCCCGAGAGTATCCATTGCTTCGGCCACCTGGGGCATGTCGAGGCCCCAGGCGTTAGCGCGAATGGCGTTCACGAGGGCGGCAGCGTGCGGATCGGTGTCTGCCGTGGCGGTAACAACGCGCTGAATGGCGGTGGCAAGGGAGACCAGACTCATGGCGAAGACTGGAGCCCCGCATCCATCCGTTCCTTCATGCGCAATGGGCTTGCCCGTGAATTCGACTACCGTCTGCCGAATGCGCTCTTGGAGTGGATGCGCGTGCTCGAGGTAGCTTTCGAGGGGCCAGTCATTGACCATGCAGGCCGCCAAGAAGCTCGCGTGCTTGCCTGAACAATTCATCGCAAGGCGACGAGGAGCCTCGGAGGCACGTCGGGTCGCGGAATCAGCGGGCCAGTCAGGTGGGCAGCGCAAGTCATCTTCTGTGAGTCCGTAGGCGGCCAGGGTTGAAGCAACCACGTCTTGGTGGCGTTGGCTACCAGTGTGGCTGGCGCTCGCCAGCACGAGCTGTTCGTCGGTGAGGGCGACCCCTGATCGAAGAACGGTGATCGCCTGCATCGGCTTGAGCGTTGAGCGGGGATAGATAAGGGCATCGGGGTTGCCTAACCGGCGTTGTTCGGTGCCGTCGGGCGAGAGCACAACCGCGGCCCCCAAGTGGCGCGACTCGATCATCCCGGAGCGTTCAAGAACGGCGAGCTGAACGGTGTCGTTGACGGTGAGAGCGGTAGCAGCAGATGTCGAGGGGGAGTTCACTCTCCTACGTTATCGCCGCCGGAGTGTGCGTGGGTATGGCACGCTCGCGAACCGCAGTACGGCGTGCACCTCTCAGGACGGCGTGGCTTCCCAGCGTTGACCGATACGGTGATGGCGAGATAAGTGTTTGCCCGATCGCCCGGTGCGATCGCCAATGTCGGCCGCGGAGGTCGGTGAGGGAGATTTTGATGAACATCGACCACAATTTCGAAGCGCGCTTGGAATGGTCCGGAAATCTGGGCGAGGGCACCTCGAACTATCGCGGTTATTCTCGCCACAACGAGATCACCGCCGTGGGAAAGCATCCAATCGATGGTTCGAGCGCCCGCGTCTTTCACGGGTCCGCTGATCGTTGGAATCCCGAAGAGCTTCTTATCGCGGCGCTCAGCCAATGCCACATGTTGAGCTACCTGCACGTCGCAGTGAGCCGCGGCATCGTCGTGACGGCGTACCACGACGAAGTTTCCGGCACGATGAAACAGACGGACAACGGTGGCGGGCACTTCACCTCGGTCACGCTGCGACCCGTGGTCACCATCGCGGCGGGCAACTCCGAGGACGCCATGGATGCCCACGCTGAAGCGAGCCAGAAGTGCTTCATCGCCTCATCCGTCAACTTTCCGGTTTTGCACCAACCCCGAATCATCATGCAAGCTGAAGTCGAGTAATTGCCGCATTCACCTGAGTGCTGCGGGAGTGTCATAGCGGTTACAGGGAGAACTGTCGAGGTTTCGGCGGCGATTCCACACGCTTTGTACAGCCGCGGTACGGCAGGATTGGTGCTCCGTGTTCGTGTTGTGAAGGGTTCTTGTGCGTAAAGCGATTCCATTTTTGTTGACCATCGGCGTCGTGGCGTCGCTTGCGGCGTGTTCGCCCGCTGATACAACCACGACGGAGAGCGCCACCGGCGACTGCGTTCCGACAGCATCCGGTTCCGCTTCTGATGCGGTTGAAGTCAGTGGCGACTTCGGCGTAAAGCCGGAGGTCACTATCGACTTCCCGACCGACGTTTCAGAAACTGAGCGCACGGTTGCTATCGCCGGTGACGGTGACCTGATGGCGGTCGAAGCCTCCACCGCGAACGTTCAGTTCTCGCTGTACAGCGGTGCGACCGGAGAAGAACTTTCCTCCACGACGTACGACGAAACTGGCCTCACCCCGTTCCCCGTGGACGCTGAGCAGTTCTTGGTCGGAATCGTCAAGACCATTGAGTGCTCCACGGCAGGCACCCGCGTTGTCGGTGTGATTCCTCCCGAGGAATCCTTCGCCGATGACGAGAGCCGCGAATCGCTCGGAGTCGGCGCCGACGACGATATCGTCTTTGTTGTCGATGTTGTTTCTGTCGATGAGCCCGCTGAGCCTGCTCTTCCGCGCGCCGATGGTGAAGACCAGCCGGCAGTAGAAGGCTTCCCGACTGTCGAACTCGATGACGATGGCCGACCGACTATCACCATCCCCGACACTGACCCGCCAACGGAGCTCGAAGTTGCCGTGCTCAAGCAGGGCGACGGCGAAACTGTCGAAGAGAACTCGGATGTCGTTGTCCACTACGTGGGCATGAACTGGACCACCGGTGAAGTCTTCGACGAGAGCTGGGCTCGCGGAGAGCCGTCGACGTTCAACACCGGTCAGGTAGTGAGCGGATTCAAGACTGCGCTTGAGGGCCAGCAGGTCGGCTCGCAAATCATCGCCGTGCTTCCGCCAAGCGAAGGCTACGGTGAAGAGGGCAGCGAAAGCGCAGGAATTTCGGGCACTGACACCATCGTGTTCGTCGTAGACATTGTCGGTATCGGCTAACTCGCCCGGTCGTTGACGCACATTTATGTGAGCCAACTAAAGTAGCGGGATGCGCAAGATAATTCTGCTTGGATCGACGGGCTCGATCGGCACGCAAACCCTCGAGGTAATCGAGGCAAACCGTGATCGATTCGAGGTCGTCGGTCTGGCGGCAGGCAGCAACCGCACGCTCGTCGAAGAACAGGCGGCACGCTTTGGCGTGCAGCACATCGCCTTCGGTGCTGAGCAGGCCGCCCAACTGGTGCGGGATGTCCCTGCCGACGTCGTCGTGAACGGCATCACCGGTTCTGTAGGTCTGGGCCCTACGCTCGCGGCTCTCGAATCCGGTGCAACACTGGCCCTCGCCAACAAAGAGAGTCTGATTGTCGGCGGAGAACTGGTCACGTCGCGAGCGAAGCCCGGGCAAATTGTTCCTGTTGACTCGGAGCACTCGGCGATCGCCCAAGCGCTGCGCTCTGGCGATCACTCGGAGGTGCGCCGCTTGGTGCTCACGGCATCCGGGGGACCGTTCCGGGGCCGCACTCGGGATTCGCTGCGCGACGTAACTCCGCGGGAGGCGCTCGCGCACCCCACCTGGGATATGGGTCTCGTGATCACGACGAACTCTTCTACGCTCGTGAATAAGGGCCTCGAAGTGATCGAGGCGCACTTGCTGTTCGACGTGCCTTACGAGCGCATTGCTGTGACAGTGCATCCGCAGTCCATCGTGCATTCGATGGTTGAATTCGTCGATGGCTCGACGATCGCTCAGGCGAGTCCTCCAAACATGCGTTTGCCGATCTCTCTCGGTTTGGCTTGGCCAGAGAGGATTGCCGGCGTCGGAGCGCCGCTCGATTGGACGACGGCGAGCACGTGGAGCTTCGAACCTCTCGATAATGAGGTATTCCCGGCTGTGGAAATGGCCAAAGCTGTTGGTTCCGCGGGCCTGACGTTCCCGGCTGTGTTCAATGCGGCCAACGAGCAAGCGGTGCTTGCATTCCATGCTGGTGCCATTGGCTACCTCGATATTTTGGATGTCGTTGAGCAAGTGGTGCAGAGCCATGAGCCGGCCGAACTCACTCTCGATGCGCTATCGGAGGCCGAGTCGTGGGCGCGACGCACGGCGGATGCCGTTGTGGCGACCCGCTCCTAACAACGCATTCGCCCCCAATGCGGGGTGGTTCTGGGGCTTCCACAGCACCAGTACAGGCGGGCGTCGGTGCTCGTGACTATTCTTAGCGAGTGGAAAACGTGCTCTTGTACATTCTTGGCGTCCTGATTCTTGTCGTCGGGCTCGCTGTATCTATTGGCCTGCATGAAATTGGTCATTTGCTGCCGGCGAAGCTCTTTGGCGTGCGCGTTGGTCAGTACATGATCGGCTTCGGCCCCACAGTTTTCTCACGCAAGCGCGGCGAGACGGAGTATGGCCTTAAGGCCATTCCGCTCGGCGGATATATCTCGATGGCTGGCATGTTCCCTCCCGGCAAGGCGCAGGAGGGTTCACGCAGTGCGACAACGGGCATCTTTCAAACGCTTGTGCAGGACGCGCGTGAGTCCAGCGCCGACACCATCATCGATGGCGATGAGTCGCGTGCGTTTTACAAACTGCCGGTGTTCAAGCGGGTAATCATCATGCTCGGTGGGCCGTTTATGAACTTGCTCATTGCGATCGTGATGTTTGCAATTCTGTTGATGGGTTTCGGAACGGCTCAAGCCTCCACGACGATCAGCACTGTCTCTGAGTGCGTGATTCCTGCGTCCGCCGACAGAGATGTCTGCGCTGCGAGCGATCCCGTGGCCCCGGCGCTTGCTGCCGGTATCCAGCCTGATGATCGCATTGTGTCGATGGATGGCGAGCCGATCGAGACGTGGGACGAGATCACTGAGCACATTCGCGCTGCGGCGGGGGACGAACTCACGATCGTGGTCGAGCGTGCAGGCGAGGAGGTCACGTTGACGGCCGAGCCTCTGCTCGCCGAGCGTTACGTCTACGACGACAGTGGCGAGATCGTCGAGAACGATGAGGGCGAAGCACTCACTGAGGAGTACGGCTTCTTGGGTATCGGGCCGGCGGCTGAGACAGTGCGTCAACCTGTGACCGCTGTGTTGCCTGCTGTTGGCGATAACGTCGTCGCTGTAGCGGAGGTCGTCCTGACGCTTCCGCAGCGCATGGTTGATGTCGCGGTTGCAGCATTCGGCACGGAGGAACGCGACCCGAATGGCCCGATTGGCCTCGTCGGTGTCGGGCGTATTGCTGGAGAGGCAACGAGCTTGGAGGCGGCGACTGTCGCGGACCGTGCCGCGTATCTCATTAGCCTGGTCGGGTCCCTCAACGTTGCACTCTTTGTCTTCAACCTCGTGCCGCTCCTGCCGCTCGATGGTGGTCACATTGTGGGTGCACTCTTCGAGGGCGTGCGCCGCTTCTTCGCGAAGCTATTCGGTAAGCCAGATCCCGGGCCGCTTGATACTGCCAAGTTCGTGCCACTGACCCTTGTTGTCGTTGTGCTCCTCGGGCTCATGACCTTGATGTTGGTCTACGCCGACATCGTGAAGCCCATCTCACCGTTCTAGCTTCGAGCGAGTCTGACGCGCGAGTCCGCCGACTGAGCCGAGCTGGCGCTGTGGTCGCATTCAACTGAACGCGACCACAGCTACGCAGCTTTAGCGCGTGAGCAGCAGGGCGTCGCCCTGACCGCCGCCGCCACAGAGTGCAACGGCAGCACGGCCTGAGCCGCGGCGTGCCAGCTCGTGGGCAGCGTGTACGACGAGGCGAGCACCGGATGCTCCGACCGGGTGGCCGATCGCGATAGCGCCTCCGTGAATGTTTACGATGTCGTGGCTCAACCCGAGCTCGGACGTTGAGCGCAGGCTCACCGCGGCGAAGGCTTCGTTGATCTCGGCAAAGTCGAGATCCCCGGCGCTCCAGCCGGCGTTGTCGAGAGCAGCGGCAATAGCGCGCGCGGGCTGCGAGTGCAACGAGTTGTCTGGCCCGGCGACGTGACCCGAGCGGTCGAGCACAGCAAGCCACGGCAGATTGTGTTCTTCGGCCCACGCGCGGCTGGCCAGAATCACGGCAGAAGCACCGTCGCTCAGGGGCGAGGAGTTGCCAGCGGTAATGGTGCCCTCGGGGTCGAAAGCGGGGCGCAACCCAGCAAGGGTGTCGACGGTGGTGTTGGCGCGCACGCCCTCATCCGTGTCGAGAACGAGGTCATCGCCCTTACGTTGGGGGATAGTGACGGGCACGATTTCGTCGGCGAAAACTCCAGCCTCAATCGCGGCGGCTGCCCGCTGGTGCGAGGCGGCAGCGATCTCGTCCTGCTCGGTGCGACCGATCTCGAGGCGTCCGTTGTGGCGTTCGGTGCTTGCGCCCATCGACTCAGCATCGAAGGCATCCGTGAGGGCATCGTGGGCGGCGGTGTCGAGGGCCGAGATGGTGCCGTATGCCCAGCCCATGCGCGATCCCGGGAGAACGTGAGGAGCGTTGGTCATCGACTCTTGGCCGCCGGCAGCCACAACGCTGGCTTCGCCGAGACGGATGAGGCGAGCGGCATCCACAATGGCGGCAAGCCCGGAGAGGCAGACCTTGTTCACCGTGACGGCGGGGGTTTTCCAAGCGAGGCCTGCCGCGATGGAGGTCTGGCGCGCAGGGTTTTGGCCAGCGCCGGCCTGAATCACCTGACCGAAGATCACCTGATCGATGTCGTCGACATCCACGCCGGAGCGTTCAACGGCGGCGCGCAGCGCGATGGCGCCGAGTTCGACAGCGGTGAGAGCGGCAAGTTGTCCGCGCAGTTTCCCTTGAGGGGTGCGTGTTGCCGAGAGGATCACTACGTCGTTGGGTGCGGGGGTGTTGGCCACTGTGCAAACTCCTTTGTTTATGTGCCGTTCTTGACAGCGCGGTTGCGCAACCATAGGCTACATGAAACCTGAACCGGGTCTCAGGTTCAGATCACAATCCTCCTAAGGCAGCAGGAAAGGTCCCATCATGCGGGTCAGTAAAAAATACCTCGCTCCGGCGTTAATTGCGACGGTTGCACTCACACTGGCGGGCTGCGCCCCCAGTGCTGATGGCGGAACAGGTGGCGACGAACTCGCTCCCGTCGACATCTCCATCATTACCTCTCAGACCGGAGCCTTGGCAGCGTACGGTGAGGCCTATCTCGCCGGCTTCGATGCCGGGCTCGACTACGCCACCGACGGCACAGGCGCCGTTGACGGCCGCGAGCTCAACATCGAAATCACGGATGACGCCGGCGACGCTGACAAGGCTGTCACCGCCGCGAAAGACGTGATTGGCCAGGGCCAGAAGATCATCATCGGCACGGTCTCCTCCGGAATCGCGCTCGCTATTGCTGAGCAGGCCGAACAGAACAAGGTTCTCTACATTTCCGGGCCGGCCGCGGCTGACGGCATCACCGGCGTGAACGATTACACGTTCCGCTCGGGTCGTCAGAGCTACCAAGACGTCGCGACAGCCGGTACCTTCATCGGTGACCCGGCAGGCCAGTCTGTTCTGGTCTTCGGCCAAGACACCGCTTTTGGTCAGGGCAACGTAGCGGCAGCAACCGCCGTTCTAGGCGGCCAGGGTGCTGACGTGACGAGCCTTCTCGTTCCCGAAGATGCCACCGAGTTCACCCCGTTCGCACAGCAGATCGTTGATGCTCAGCCCGACCTCGTGTTCGTCGCGTGGGCCGGAGCAACCTCGGGCGCGATGTGGGAGGCGCTCAGCCAGCAGGGCGTGTTCGATAGCGTTCCGGTAGCAACCGGTCTTGGCGACATCTCGACGTACGGCGCTTACGGCGCCGCGAGCGACCAGATCAGCTTCCTCAACCACTACTTCGCAGGAGCGACCGACAATGACGCCAACAGCGCCATGATCAGCTACCTCGAAGCAGAGGGCAAGCAGGCCGACCTGTTCTCGCCCGACGGCTTCGTTGCCGCTCAGATGGTTGTTCAGGCAGTGCGTGAAGGTGGCGACGACGTCGACGCAATGATCGCCGCGCTCGAAGGCTGGACCTTCGATTCCGTCAAGGGATCGATCACGGTTCGCGCTGAAGACCACGCGATGATCCAGCCGATGTTCCAAGTCTCGCTGGTCGCCGATGGCGACTCGTGGATTCCTGAGCTCGTCACGGCCGTCGATGCTGACGCCGTAACCCCGCCCATCGCAGAGTAAGTACCTAGAGAACTATGTCGAACCAGCCCGTGCTCACGGTCGAGCACCTTGCCCTCACGATCGGGGGAGCCGTCATCATCGATGACGTGTCCCTCTCGATCGCCCAGGGTGAGATGCTCGGCGTGATCGGCCCGAATGGGGCCGGAAAAACCACGCTCTTCAACCTCATCTCGGGGGTGATGACTCCCACAGCGGGAACCGTCACTCTTGAAGGGCGTGATGTCACGAATCAGACCATTGATGCGCGGGCCCGGGCTGGGCTCGGCAGAACCTTTCAAACATCCAGCCTCTTCCCGGCGCTCAGTGCGCTGGAGAACGTGCGCCTCGCCGCTCAAGTGAAGCTGGGCGGTGCCACCTCGGTACTGCGCTTTCCGCGGTCGCACGACAAAGCGACCACGATTGCTCGAGCTCGCCTCGACGAGGTCGGGCTCAGCCACCACGCCGCAACGGAGGCGGGGGTGCTGTCGCACGGTGACAAGCGCAAGCTCGAAATCGCCATGTTGTTGGCTACCGATCCCAGCGTCATCCTGCTCGACGAGCCGATGGCCGGTGTCGCTTCTGGCGACGTTGCCGGGCTCACCGAAGTTATTCGCCAGGTTCACCAGTCGGGTCGCACCGTGCTGATGGTCGAACATCACATGGATGTCGTTCTCGGCCTTGTCGACCGGGTCGCCGTTATGCACCATGGCAGTGTGCTCGCGTGTGACACCCCGGATGCCGTCATGGCAGACGAAGCGGTGCAGAAGGCCTATTTGGGGGCGCCACTATGACCGAATCGATTCTGACGGTTGCTGGTTTGAACGCCAGCATCGAGGGTCAGCAAGTTGTCGAGGATGTGAGCTTTGAGATGCTCCCCGTCGGCGTGACGGCGCTTCTCGGCCGCAATGGTGTTGGTAAGACGAGCACTCTGCGGGCCATCATGGGCCTCATCGAGCGCTCGGGTGAAGTGACGATTGCGGGGGAGCGCGTTGATCGCGAGCCGACTCACCGCATCGTGCAGCGGGGCGTTGGTTATGTTCCCGAAGACCGCGAAGTTTTTTCCTCGCTCACCGTGAACGAGAATCTCCGTTTGGCTGAGCGTGATTCCACGCCGAACCGCCAACTCATTGAAGAACTTTTTCCGGACCTCATTGCGCGGGCCGGTCAGCTTGCTGGCACCCTCTCGGGTGGCCAACAGCAGATGGTGTCACTGGCGCGAGCGCTCGTGAACGACAACAAGGTCCTCCTCGTTGACGAACCGACCAAGGGCCTCGCGCCGTTGATTGTGATGGATGTCGCGAAAGCACTCGAACGTGCCGCTCAAACCGTGCCGGTGCTCCTGGTCGAACAGAACTTGCAGGTCGTGCGGATGCTCGCCGAGAAGGCCATCGTGCTCGAAGGCGGTCGCGTGGTTTACGACGGCAGCGCCGAAGAACTCTTGGGCAACGAAGCCCTCACGAAAGAATTGTTGGGGGTCGCGTGAGCACCATAATTCTCCTGCTCATCACAGGACTGGGCCTCGGTGCGCTCTACTTCTTGGTCGCCTCCGGTCTCTCTCTGATTTACGGCCTTATGGGCGTGCTGAACTTTGCGCACGGCTCGTTCCTGACTCTCGGTGCCTTCGCCGGCTGGGAGCTCTCGAGACGGATGGGCGGCGAAAGCTGGGGCACCCTCATCGCCTCGATGCTGCTCGGAATGGTCGTCGGTGCTGCTGTAGCGGCCGCGACCGAGTTTCTGCTCATCCGGCGTCTCTACAACCGGCATATCGAGCAAGTGCTCGTGACGGTCGGATTGGCGCTCGCGACGGTTGCACTGTTCGAGGGCATCTGGGGTACCGACCCGATCTACGTGACAGCACCTCCGTGGTTGTCGCAGACCACCGAGATCTTGGGGGCCCGCGTTCCCAACGACCGTTTCTTGATGATCGGTGCGGCAGTTCTGGTGCTGCTCGGAATCGTTGCCTTCTTGCGCTACACCCGCTTCGGCCTCATCATTCGGGCCGGCGTTGAAAACCGCTCCATGGTGACCGCGCTCGGTATCGATGTGCGCAAGGCCTTCACCGTCGTGTTCGCGATCGGTGGCGCTGCCGCCGGTTTGGGCGGCGTCCTCGCCTCGCACTACTTCGGCTACGTTTCGCCCCAGCTCGGCGGATCGCTACTGATCTTCGCGTTCATTGTCACCGTGATCGGTGGCCTGGGTTCACTCGCTGGCGCCGCTATCGCGTCGGTGGTGGTCGCCGTCCTGCAGCAGTTTGCGAACTATTTCTGGGGTGGAACAGGTGACCTCATGGTCGTTCTCCTGCTCGCCGTCGTCTTGTTGGTGCGCCCAACCGGAATCTTGGGGAAGAAAGCATGAAGTCGCTCGCACACCTGAGTCAGCGCACCTGGTGGATCGTCGGCGGCGTTCTCGTCGTCGTAGCCGCACTGCTGCCACTGCTCAACCTCTCGATCCCCGGCGTGCTGCCGGGCGCCACCTACACGCCTGGCACGCTTCAACTGCTCGCGCTCGCTTTGCTCTTTGCGTCGCTGGCGCTCAGCTACCACTTGCTCTTTGGCACGGCCGGGATGCTGTCCTTCGGCCACGCGCTGTACTTCGCTCTCGGGGCCTATGGTCTCGGCATAGTGCTGCAGCAGACCGAGCTGACGCTGATTCCTGCTCTCGGGCTGACGCTCGCGGTTGTCATTGCCGCCGCGTATCTCCTGGGCTCGCTGAGTCTGCGCGTCACGGGGATTTCTTTCGCGATGGTCACGCTCGCCTTCGCTCAAGCCGGCAACGTGCTCGTGCGACGCAACCCCGCCATCACGGGTGGTGAAGAAGGCCTGCGACTCGACACCGAGCACATCCCAGATTTCTTCATCGGAGTGATCAACACCCGCAACCTGTACTGGCTTTCACTCGCATTGCTCGTCGTTGTGTTCGTCGTTGTCGCGTGGTTCGAAAACTCGCGTGCTGGCCACGCCGTGACGGCAACTCGGGAAAACGAGTTGCGCGTGCGGGTGCTCGGCCTCCGTCCCTTCGGCGTGAAGCTCATGGCGTTCGTTATCGCCTCCGTGCTGGCATCGCTCGTGGGAATGGTGCACTTGCTGCTGCAAAGCGGCACCACACCGCGGGCCACTTCGGCCGATTTCACGCTCACCATTCTTGTGATTGTGGTGCTCGGAGGTGTCGGCTCGCGCTGGGGCGCCATCGTCGGCGGCATCATCTACACGCTGCTCGACCAGCGGCTCACCGCGCTCGCAAGTTCGGATGCCATCGATGGACTTCCCGCGATTTTGCGCATTCCTCTCTCCGAACCGCTCTTTATCCTCGGCACCCTGTTTATCCTTGTGGTGTTGTTCCTTCCCGGAGGAATCGCCGGTGCGGTGAAGCGCCTCTCCACAGGCACCTCTGCCACACCGTCAGAGCGCAAGCTGCTTGAGGAGGCGGAATGACCCAGTCTGAAGGGCTACACACGCTAGGGCGGTGGACCGCCGACCGCGCACTCGCGACACCAGACAGAGTTGCTGTCGATGACCGCGGTGTCGTGCTGACCTACCGCCAACTGGATGATCGGGCTACGGCGCTCGCCGAAGCCTTCCTCGATGGCGGCTATGGTGTTGGCGATCGCATCGCCACCATCACGGGCAATAGCTCGGACCACGTCGTCGTGTTCTTCGCCTGCGCCAAGGCCGGACTCGTGCTCGTGCCGCTCTCGTGGCGTTTGTCGCCGAGGGAGATCGCCCAACAACTGGAACAGGCCGACCCCGCACTGCTGCTCGTTGAGGACGAGTTCGCAACCTTGGCAACCCTCGCCACCGACCGCCTCATTGCACCGATCGCTCGCGGCATCCTTGGCACTCACGGTATTGAACGCGACATTGTCGCCCCGCTCCAGCATGCGAGCGTCGACCCCGTGCGTCGTGCCGTGCGCGACGACGATCCTCTGCTGATCATCTTCACCTCGGGAACTCTCGAGCAGGCCAAGGGCGCGATCCTCACTCACGCCAATTGCTTCTGGACCAACCTTTCGCTCTCGCGCACGGCCGAGATCACGAGCGCCGACACTGTGCTCGCGGTCATGCCGCAGTACCACGTCGGTGGTTGGAACATTCAGCCGCTGCTGGCCTGGTGGATGGGCGCGACCGTTGTGCTCGAGCGCACGTTTGATCCGGCCCGAGTGCTGCAGCTCATCGCCGACCGCCGCATCACCACGATGATGGGCGTGCCCGCGAACTACTTGATCCTGTCGCAGCATCCGCGATTCGCTTCAAGCGACCTCTCGAGCCTTGAACATGCCATTGTCGGGGGAGCGCCGATGCCCGAACCGCTCTTGCGCGTCTGGCACAGCCGCGGGGTCGCCCTCACTCAGGGTTACGGTCTTACCGAGGCAGCGCCGAACGTCTTGTGCCTGCCCGATGAAGAAGCGCGCACGCGCATCGGCTCGGCCGGCAAGCCCTACCCTCATGTGGATGTTGACATCGCCGACCCCGTGACGGGAGAACGCATCGAGGGCGCGGGCCAGGGCGAATTACTCGTGCACGGCCCCGGAGTCTTCAGCGGCTACTTTCGTGCCCCCGAAGCTACAGCGCTCGCGCTCCGCAACGGCTGGCTGGCAACCGGCGATCTCGTCAGTCGCGACGCGGAGGGCTACTACCGCGTGCTCGACCGCCTCAAAGACATCTTCATCACCGGGGGAGAATCTGTCGCCCCCGCCGAAATCGAAGGTGTGCTGTTCGGGCATCCGGCGATTGCCGACGTTGCCGTCGTTGGGGTGCCCGACGAGACGTGGGGCGAAGTCGCTATCGTCTGGGTGGTCGTGCGATCAGGAGCATCGACCGACGAGACCGACGTTCTCGAGTTTGCTCGGGCAAGTCTCGCCAAGTTCAAAGTGCCCAAACGAGTGATTTTCGTTGAACAGATTCCTCGATCATCCAGCGACAAAGTCCGTCGCCGAGTATTGCTAGAGCAATGGACCGAACAGCCAACACACCACGGACGGATCAGTTCATGAGCACACCCCTTACCGCTCGCGGCACTCGCACTAAGACGAAGTTGATCGAGGCTGCCGAAACAATCTTTGCCCGCTATGGCTACACGGATGCCTCGGTCGTGCGCATCACAGAAGAGGCCGGCGTTGGCCAAGGCACGTTCTATCTCTACTTCGCAAGCAAGCTCGAAATCTTCGAAGAGCTCGTTGAGGATCTCAACCGCCGCGTTCGTCGTGCCATGAGCGAAGCGTCGGGGGCGGCATCCAACCGCATCGAATCAGAGCGTGCTGGGTTCAGGGCTTTCTTCGAATTCACCGCCGAACATCCCGCCCTCTACCGCGTCGTGCGCGAGGCCGAGTTCGTGTCGCCCAAGTCGCTGCGTCTGCACTATTCCCGCATCGTCGACGGCTACATCGAGGGCCTCAAAGAAGCTCAACTGCTCGGCGAAATCGGAGACATCGACCCGACCGTCGCCGCGTGGGCCCTCATGGGAATCGGCGAAATGATCGGGATGCGCTGGGTGCTGTGGGGCGATTCGCCCGACGCCGGCCACGATGCTGACCCGACCGCGAGCGGTACCTCCCGCGTGCCCGATGAAGTTCTCGATCAGATGATTACGTTTATCCGCCGCGCTTTGGCCGTGCCAGAGCCGCGCACCGAAGGAGTCGAGAAATGACCGATCTCACGGGCCGTCGAGCCCTCGTCACCGGCGGAGCGAGTGGAATTGGCGCCGCGTGCACCGAGTCACTTGCTCGCGCTGGAGCCCACGTCATCGTGGCCGACCTCAATGGTGATGCCGCGAAGGCTCAAGCCGACCGCATTGGTGGTGAAGCGTGGCAGATTGACCTCACCGACACGGTGGCGCTCGCCGATCTCACGCTCGACGTGGATGTCATCGTCAACAACGCGGGCATCCAACACGTGAGCCCCATCGAGAGCTTCGATCCGGCGATGTTCAGCCGCATCCTTGACCTCATGGTTAAGGCACCGTTCTTGCTCGTTCGGGCTGCTCTGCCGAAAATGTACGAGCGTGAGTTCGGCCGCATCATCAACATCAGCTCGGTACACGGGCTCCGTGCCTCGCCGTACAAGTCGGCGTATGTCACCGCGAAGCACGGACTAGAGGGCTTCTCGAAAGTCACAGCGCTCGAGGGCGGCGCCCACGGCGTCACAAGCAATTGCGTCAACCCTGGCTACGTGCGCACACCGCTCGTCGAAAAGCAGATTGCCGATCAGGCCAAGGTGCACGGCATCCCAGAATCTGAAGTCGTCGAGAAAGTCATGCTCACCGAGAGCGCGATCAAGCGACTGCTCGAACCGAGTGAGGTCGCCGACCTCGTGCTCTGGCTCGCGGGTGACACGGCCGGAATGGTCACAGGCGCCTCGTACACGATGGATGGCGGCTGGAGCGCACGATGACCGAGCAACACACCACCATCACGTGCCTGGTCGACGGCGGTGAACTCACCGCGGCGATGTGGGAACCCGAGTCGGAACCTCGCGGCACTATCCTGCTCATCCACGGCATCACGGCATCGCATATGTCGTGGCCGCTTGTCGCGGCTTCGTTCCCCGACTACCGGGTAATCGCGCCCGATCTGCGCGGTCGCGGTGCGAGCCGAGACCTTCCCGCACCGTTCGGGATGCCGCAGCACGCGAAGGACATGAACGCGCTGTTGGCTGCAACCGGCACTGCGTCCGCGCTCGTCGTCGGGCATTCGATGGGTGCTTTCGTCGCGGCAACGTTGGCGGCGCAGTACCCGGAGCGTGTCTCGAGCCTTCTCTTGATCGATGGCGGTTTGCCGATTCCGGCACCCGAGGGCGTGTCAATGGAAGATCTGCCGCAGGTGATTTTGGGGCCGGCTGTTGATCGGCTGTCGATGACATTCGCCGACCGCGAGAGCTACCAAGAGTTTTGGCGAGTGCACCCGGCGTTTGCCGATAACTTCACTGAGGCCATCCGCGACTATGTCGATTACGACTTGGTGGGAACTGCCCCCGAGCTGCACCCGGCGAGCAACCTTGCTGCGGTCAGTTTCGATGCGCTGCAGTTGAGCGGCGACACCGACTATCTTGCCGGGCTTCAGGGGCTCACGATGCCCGTGCACTTCATCCGGGCGCCGCGGGGTCTTCTCAATCAGGTTCCGGCGTTGTATTCTCCGGAACAGTGCGACCAATGGCGGTCGGAGCTTCCTCACGTGGAGTTTCACGAGGTGCCAGACGTCAATCACTACACGATTACTTTGACGCCACGTGGTGCAGACCGTGTCGCGGGCGTCATGACCGAATTATTAGCGAATCAACCGCGGGAGGTCCGAGCGTGAGCATCGATAAGACAGTGGGGTCAGCAGCCGAAGCGGTCGCTGATATTCCCAGCGGGGCATCTCTTGCCGTTGGCGGCTTCGGCCTCTGCGGTAATCCGATGGTGCTCATCCAAGCGCTGCTCGAGTCGGGGTCAGACGATCTCAGCATTGTCAGCAACAACTGTGGTGTGGACGATTGGGGGCTTGGCGTTCTGCTTGCTGCCCGCCGCATCCGCAAGATGACGTCGTCGTATGTGGGAGAAAACAAGGAGTTCGAGCGCCAGTTTTTGACCGGCGAGCTTGAAGTCGAGCTGACGCCTCAAGGTACTTTGGCCGAGAAGTTGCGTGCTGGTGGCTCGGGTATTGGTGCATTTTTCACTCAGACGGGCGTGGGCACGCAGGTCGCCGAGGGCGGCCTACCGCGTCGGTACGACGGTTCGGGCGGCATTGCGATTGCCTCGCCCCAGAAAGAGGTTCGCTCATTCGAGGTCAACGGCACCGCCAAAGACTTCGTGCTCGAAGAGTCGATCACGACAGACTTTTCGCTCGTGCACGCTCTCAAGGGTGACCGTCACGGCAACCTCGTCTTCGCTAAGTCGGCGCGCAACTTCTCGCCGCTGGCCGCGATGGCTGGCCGCGTCTGCATCGCCCAGGTCGAAGAACTCGTGGAGCCCGGTGAGATCGAGCCGGATGCCGTTCACTTGCCCGGCGTGTATGTCACGCGGATCATCGAGGTTGGCCCCGATGTCGAGAAAAGGATCGAACGTCGCACAGTGCAGAAGGTGGTCGCATAATGGCTTTGACTCGCGAAGAAATGGCGGCGCGTGCCGCTCTCGAACTGGCTGATGGCTCCTATGTGAACCTCGGTATCGGCCTTCCGACCCTGGTGCCGAATTACGTTCCCGAGGGCCGCACGGTTGTGCTGCAGTCGGAGAATGGCATCCTCGGCGTTGGGCCATACCCCACCGAAGGAAATGTCGATCCCGACCTCATCAACGCGGGAAAAGAGACGGTCACGACTCTCCCGGGCACCGCCTTCTTCGATTCCGCTATGAGCTTCGGAATGATCCGCGGCGGCAAGATCGATGCGGCCATTCTCGGCGCCATGCAGGTGTCGGTGGCCGGTGACCTCGCCAACTGGATGATCCCCGGCAAGATGGTCAAGGGTCCAGGCGGCGCCATGGACCTTGTGCACGGCGCGGCTCGCGTCATCGTTCTCATGGAGCATGTCGCCAAAGATGGCAGCCCCAAGATCGTGAACGAGTGCTCGCTACCGCTGACCGGCCGCGGTGTCGTTCACCGCATCATCACCGATCTCGCCGTGATTGATATCACCGATCGCGGGCTCGTGCTTCGTGAACTTGCCCCCGGCGTTGATGAAGCGACCGTTCGCGCAGCCACTGAACCCGAGCTCATTGTCGAGCTCACTTCCTAACCAGTTTCGCCACCACCCGTAGTTCAACTCACCAAAGGACACACCATGGCTACCCTTCTCGACGGCATCGTTCAGCACAGCGTCACCACACCGCGCATTGTCGCGTCGGTTCTCGAGCGCCCATCCGACACCGCAACGTCGACGGTGGTGTTCGTGCACGGAAACGTCTCGTCGTCGCTGTTCTGGCAGCCCACGATGCTCGCGCTCGATAGCAGCGTTCGCGCGTTGGCAATTGACCTGCGCGGCTTCGGCGACAGCGAAACGCTTCCCGTGGATGCCACCCGCGGCGTTCGCGATTTCTCTGACGACATCGCTGCTGTGCTCGACACCCTCGGCATTGAGCGCGCGAGCTTCGCTGGCTGGAGCATGGGCGGCGGAATCGTGATGCAGTTCATGCTCGATCACCCTGACCGCGTCGACACGGTCACGTTCGTGTCACCCGTTTCGCCCTATGGCTTCGGTGGAACGAAGGGGGCGAATGGCGAGCTCCTGAATCTGGAGTGCTCGGGAACCGGCGGCGGGGGAGCAAACCCCGACTTTGTCGCTCAATTGAACGCGGGCGATGCGGCCGACGATTCGCCGACATCCGCTCGCATGGTGTTCCGTACGGCCTATGTGGCGGATGCCGCAGCTCACGCCGAGCACGAAGATCTGTGGGTCGAGTCGATGCTCACGACAGCCACTGGCGAGGACAATTACCCTGGCGACTCGGTGGTTGTTGAGCCCTGGCCCGGCTTTGGTCCCGGCGGTCGCGGAGTGCTCAACACCATGACTCCCGACCACTTCAACGTCAGCGGCATTACCGAACTTGCCACCAAGCCGCGCATTTTGTGGGTACGCGGTCTGCAAGACGAGATCGTGTCGGATGCCTCGGGTTTCGACCTGAACTTTTTGGGGCAGCTTGGCGTGATTCCCGGCTGGCCCGGCGCCGAGGTTGCTCCGCCGCAGCCGATGATCGAGCAGACCCGTGCCGTGTTCGACCAGTATCAGGCCAACGGCGGGCAATACACCGAGTTAGCGTGGGAGAACTGTGGCCACTCGGCCCACCTTGAACGCCCGCAGGAGTTCGTTGATGCACTGACTGCTCACCTCGGCGCGCGCTAGCGTTCCGCTGATGTTCAGGAGTCGGCTTTAGGATGGGTTAGTGCCAGCAATTAATCTCGGAATGCCGAAAGTCCCTGAAGTCCTCGCTCCCCGTCGCAAGACCCGGCAGATCAAGGTCGGTTCAGTAGGAGTCGGCAGCGAGTCACAAGTGAGCGTCCAGTCCATGACGACGACGCAGACCACCAACATTGACGCGACGCTGCAGCAGATTGCCGAACTCACGGCGTCCGGTTGTGACATCGTGCGTGTCGCTGTGCCGCATCAGGATGACGCGGATGTGCTGCACATCATTGCGAAGAAGAGCCAGATTCCGGTTATTGCCGACATCCACTTCCAGCCGCGTTATGTTTTCTCGGCGATTGATGCCGGAGTGGGCGCCGTGCGCGTCAACCCGGGCAACATTCGCAAGTTCGACGACAAGGTTGGCGAGATCGCTAAGGCGGCCAAGGATGCGGGCACAAGCCTGCGCATCGGTATCAACGCCGGTTCGCTCGAGCCGAGTCTGCTGCAGAAGTACGGCAAGGCCACCGCTGAGGCGCTCGTGGAGAGCGCTGTCTGGGAGGCAAGCCTTTTCGAAGAGCACGACTTCCACGACTTCAAAATTTCGGTCAAGCACAACGACCCCATTGTCATGGTCAAGGCGTACCGCATGCTCGCTGAGCGCGGCGACTGGCCGCTGCACCTCGGTGTGACCGAGGCTGGGCCGGAGTTCCAGGGCACTATCAAGAGCGCTACGGCGTTCGGTATCCTGCTTTCGGAGGGCATCGGAGACACGATTCGTGTCTCGCTGTCGGCTCCTCCCGTGCAGGAGATCAAGGTTGGCCTGCAGATTCTGCAGTCGCTCAACCTGCGTGAGCGCAAGCTTGAAATTGTGTCGTGCCCGTCGTGTGGTCGCGCTCAGGTCGATGTCTACAAGCTCGCCAACGATGTCACTGAGGGCCTCGAGGGAATGACGGTTCCGTTGCGCGTCGCTGTTATGGGTTGTGTTGTCAACGGTCCGGGTGAAGCTCGTGAAGCTGACCTCGGTGTTGCCAGCGGTAACGGCAAGGGCCAGATCTTTGTGAAGGGTGAAGTCATCAAGACTGTTCCCGAAGCAGACATCGTGGCGACCTTGATCGAAGAGGCCAACCGCATCGCAGCAGAGATGCCTGCCGGTGCAACGGGAAGTCCGCAAGTTCTCACCCCGTAGGCGCACTACCATTGAGGCGTGTCTACACGTCTCTCTCAACTCTTTGTCCGCACGCTTCGCGAAGATCCCGTCGATGCTGAAGTAGCAAGCCACCGCCTTTTGGTGCGCGCCGGCTACATCCGTCGTCAGGCTCCCGGTGTTTTTGCGTGGTTGCCGCTCGGGCTCAAGGTTCGCCGCAAGATTGAAGCGGTCATCCGCGAAGAGCTTGAGTCGTTCGGTGCCCAAGAGGTGCTGTTCCCGGCTCTGCTGCCGCGCGAACCCTACGAGCTCACGGGTCGCTGGACCGAGTACGGCGACGGAATTTTCCGTTTGAAAGACCGCAAAGACGCCGACTATCTGTTGGCGCCCACGCACGAAGAAGTCTTCACGTTGCTCGTGAAAGACCTGTACTCGAGCTACAAAGACTTGCCACTATCGCTGTACCAAATCCAGGACAAGTACCGCGATGAGGCCCGCCCCCGTGCTGGTCTGCTGCGCGGTCGCGAGTTCTCGATGAAAGACAGCTATTCCTTCGACTACACGGATGCCGGCCTCGATGTGTCGTACCAGCAGCACCGTGATGCCTACGAGCGCATCTTCAACCGCCTCGGTCTCGAATATGTGATTGTCAGCGCGGATGCCGGCGCGATGGGTGGCTCGAAGAGCGAAGAGTTCTTGCACCCGACTCCCGTCGGTGAAGACACCTTCGTGCGCTCGGCTGGAGGCTATGCCGCCAACGTTGAGGCGTACCGCACGACCGTTCCCGAGGCATTGCCGATTGACTGCCTGCCCGCTCCGCTGGTCTTCGATTCGCCGAACACTCCCACGATCGACACTCTTGTTGCTCTCGCTAACGAAGAGCAGCCCCGCGATGATCGTCCCTGGACTGCAGCAGACACGCTCAAGAACATCGTTCTGGCTCTCACCTCGATCGACGGAACCCGCGAACTTGTTGTCGTCGGTTTGCCCGGCGACCGTGATGTTGACATGAAGCGCGCCGAAGTTGCCTTCGCCCCGGCTGAGGTCGAACCCGCCACGGAGAAAGATTTCGCCGAGCTGGCCAAGCTCGAGGGAAACCCCGGCTTCGTTAAGGGCTACATCGGTCCATGGTCGCCCGAGGGCGCTGTCATCGGCGAAAAGTCGACGACGGGCGTGCGCTTCGTACTCGACCCCCGCGTTGTTGATGGCACTCAGTGGATCACGGGCGCCAACATCCACGAAAAGCACGTTCTTGGCCTTGTTGCCGGGCGTGACTTCATCTCTGACGGCACCGTTGAGGTGTCGGATGTCCGCGCCGGCGACCCTGCCCCCGATGGCAGCGGTCCCATCGAAACCGCTCGCGGTATGGAAATCGGTCACGTCTTCCAGCTCGGCCGCAAGTATGCCGAGGTTCTTGGTCTCAAGGTTCTCGATGAGAACGGCAAGCTTGTGACCGTCACGATGGGGTCCTACGGAATCGGTGTTACCCGTTTGATGGCGGCCATCGCTGAGACCACAAACGACGGCAAGGGCCTGTTGTGGCCCAAGCAGATCAGCCCCTTCGACGTGCATATCGTCGCGGCGGGCAAGGATGCTGTTGTCTATGAGACCGCCGAAGACCTTGTGAGCTCGCTTGAGCAGTCCGGTCTCGACGTGCTTTTCGATGATCGCCCGAAGGTATCGCCCGGCGTGAAGTTCGGCGATGCTGAGCTTCTCGGTGTCCCCATGATCGTGATTGTTGGTCGTGACGCGGCCAACGGAATGGTCGAAGTCTGGGATCGCGTCACGAACGAGCGAACGAGCACCCCTGTCGCTGACGTCGTCGCTGCACTCACTAAATAAGCCAGCTAAACTAGCAAGTTCGGAGCCGCAGACGGTTCCGAGTCATCACCCCTAAATGAATATCGGAGGTCCTCAATGGATATCGACTTGAGCGTGCTGCGCATGATGGAGCGCGAGCGAGAGATACCGTTCGAAGAACTGGTGCAGATCATTGAGCAGGCGATTCTGAGCGCCTATCTCAAGCACGTTGAGGCTCCCGAAGGTAAGGCTGCAGAAGTGCAGCCAACCGCTCGTGTTGTGCTCGACCGCAAAACTGGACACGTCAGTGTCTGGGTCCCTGAGCACGACGAAGAGGGTGCGGTTATTGGCGAGGCTGAAGACAGCCCCAGTGATTTCGGACGTATTGCAGCGTTCGCAGCAAAACAGGTCATCAACCAGCGCTTGCGTGACATTGGTGACGACAAGGTTCTTGGCGAGTTCAAGGGTCGCGAGGGTGACATCGTTGCCGGCGTGATTCAGCAGGGTCCCAACCCGCGCATGATCCACATCGACCTCGGCTCGGTGGAGGCAATCATGCCTCCCGAAGAGCAGGTTCCGAGCGAAGAATACAAGCACGGCTCGCGCTTGCGGGTCTACGTCACCGCAGTGAGCAAGGGCGACAAGGGGCCGCAGATTACGGTCAGCCGCACCCACCCGTCGCTGGTTCGTAAGCTCTTCGCACTTGAGGTTCCTGAGATTGCCAGCGGACTGGTAGAAATCACTTCTGTCGCCCGCGAGGCAGGTCACCGCACCAAGATGGCGGTTCGGGCAACCGAGACCGGCATCAACGCGAAGGGTTCGTGCATTGGCGAGCTCGGCCAGCGGGTGCGAGCGGTAACAGCGGAACTCAACAACGAGAAAATCGACATCGTCGACTACTCCGAGAACCTGGCCACGTTTGTCGCTAATGCGCTCTCGCCCGCCAAGGTATCGAGCTCCTTCGTGATCGATGAGGCCACCAAAGCAGTGCGTGCCCTCGTGCCTGACTACCAACTGTCGTTGGCGATTGGCAAGGAAGGGCAGAACGCCCGACTGGCTGCCAAGCTCACCGGTGCGCGCATCGACATCCAGCCCGACTCGATTCTCGACGACTAATAGTCGTACGCCTGGCTTTCCCCTCAGCACGGTGTGCTGTGGGGAAAGCCGGTAGCGTTCCCTCGCAGCGTGCGTTTATTCTCGGGCGCGGGGGAGTGCGGGATTGCAGAGTAGGGGTATCATGGAAGCAGTAAGAACGTGTATTGGCTGTCGCGCGAGCGCCAGCAGATCCTCGTTACTGAGGGTTATCGCATCTCACGGTGCGGTTGTGGCCGACCATTCGGCCACACTTCCGGGTCGCGGTGCGTGGCTTCATCCCACAACCACGTGTTTTGAGTCTGCAATCAAACGCAGAGCTTTTGCACGTGCGTTGAAGGTGGAACCACCGCTAGATACCGGAGCACTTCTTTCAGTGTTAGCTGAATATGAGGCGGGACATCAACCGATGTCCCCTAACGAACAGGCTGATTGACCTATGGACAACTAATGAGCGGCTCGAAATGAGTTCCGTCCGTAATTAGTGGTCTGCCCCTGTCTGGGAGCAGACCCAGACAGGAGAAAAGTGGCTGCAAAACCACGCGTACACGAAGTCGCCGCCGAAGCTGGCGTCGATAGCAAGGCTGCTCTAGCGAAGCTCAAAGAAATGGGCGAATTCGTTAAGGGCCCGTCATCGAGCATTGAGCCCCCCGTCGCACGACGGTTGAAGGCTGCACTCGAAGCTGACGCAGCGAAAGCACCGGCAGAGCCGGAGAAGCCTAAGGCTGCTCCCAAGGCCGCGCCGAAGGCTGCCGCTAAAGCGACGCCGAAGCCCAAAACTCCGATGCCAAGCGCACCGACCCCAGCACCTGTTGCTGAGGAAGCACCCGCTGCCGCACCGGAGCCCGAGCAGGCTGCTGAACCAGAAGAAGGCGCGGCTCCCGCTCCTCTGACCGTTGCCGAGCGTCAAGCTCAGGCATTGGCTGCTGAAAAGGCATTGGCCGCTGAGAAAGCTTCTGCCGAGTCTGGTGCAAAGCCCGCGGGCGGCGCAGCAGATGCTCCCAACCCTTCCGCTGTTCCTCGTCCGGGTACTCCCCGTCCGGGAAACAACCCCTTCGCCTCGAACCAGGGCATGGGGCGACCGGCACCTGCCGGTGGCGCAAGCTCGATTCCTCGTCCTGGCGCTCCGCGTCCGGGCCTTCCTCGTCCTGGCGCTCCGCGTCCGGGTGCGCCTCGTCCCGGTTCGCCGCGCCCCGGTTCACCTCGCCCCGGCTCGCCTCGTCCCGGTGGACCCGGCCAGGGTCAGCGCCCAGGTGGCTTCGGTCAGCGTCCAGGCGGTCCTGCTGGAGCAGGCGCCGGCGCACGCCCAGGTGCAGCTGGTGGCGGATTCCGTCCCGGTGGAACACCAGGAAACAACTTTGGTCCTAACCGTCCGCCAGCTGGTGGACGCGGTCGTGGCCCCGGTGGAGGCACCGCAGGTGCTTTCGGTCGCGGTGGCGGCAAGAGCAAGGCACGCAAGTCCAAGCGGGCGAAGCGGGCAGAGTTCGAACTGAGAGAAGCACCGTCGCTTGGTGGCGTTAGCGTCCCGCGCGGAAACGGCAAGGAAGTTATTCGTCTTCGCCGTGGTGCATCCATCACCGACTTCGCCGACAAGATCGACACGAGCCCCGGAAACCTCGTCACCGTGCTGTTCCACTTGGGACAAATGGCGACAGCAACCGAGTCTCTCGATGAGGCAACGTTCGACATCCTGGGTGAAGAACTCGGCTTCAAGATCGAAATGGTCTCGCCAGAAGAAGAAGACCGCGAGCTCCTGCTCGGCTTCGACATGGACCTCGATCAAGAACTCGAAGACGAATCGGAAGACGAACTCGTTATTCGTCCTCCTGTTGTCACCGTCATGGGTCACGTTGACCACGGTAAGACCAAGCTGCTTGACGCTATCCGTAACGCCAACGTTGTTGCGGGCGAAGCCGGTGGCATCACCCAGCACATCGGTGCTTACCAAGTTGTCAAAGAGCACGACGGTATCGAACGTCCGATCACCTTCATTGACACCCCGGGTCACGAAGCGTTCACCGCTATGCGTGCTCGTGGTGCTCAGGTCACCGACGTCGCGATCCTCGTGGTCGCAGCAGACGACGGAATCATGCCCCAGACGGTTGAAGCACTCAACCACGCTCAGGCAGCAAACGTTCCGATCGTTGTCGCGATCAACAAGATCGATAAAGAGGGTGCGAACCCGGCCAAGGTGCGCCAGCAGCTCACCGAATTCGGTCTCGTGGCTGAAGAATACGGTGGAGACACCATGTTCATGGACGTATCGGCGCTCAACAAGGTCGGTATTACCGAGCTTCTTGACGCAGTGCTCCTGACAGCGGATGCCGGACTCGACCTGCGCGCAAACCCCAACAAGGATGCGCGTGGTGTCGCGATCGAAGCCAAGCTCGACAAGGGTCGCGGTGCTGTTGCTACCGTGCTCATCCAGTCGGGAACGCTGTCGATCGGAGACCCGATCGTTGCCGGAACCGCCTATGGTCGCGTTCGTGCAATGTTCGACGAGAACGGCGATTCGGTCACCAAGGCCGAGCCATCGCGTCCCGTTGCTGTTCTTGGACTGACTTCAGTACCCAAGGCCGGCGACGTGTTCTTGGTTACCGACGACGACCGTATGGCTCGCCAGATCGCTGAAAAGCGCGAAGCAGCAGAGCGCAACGCGTTGCTCGCTCGCAGCCGCAAGCGCATCAGCCTCGAGGACTTCACGAAGGCCCTCGAAGACGGCAAGGTCGAGTCGCTCAACCTCATCATCAAGGGTGACGTATCGGGTGCTGTTGAAGCTCTCGAAGAGTCGTTGCTCAAGATTGATGTTGATGACTCGGTTCAGCTGCGCATCATCCACCGCGGTGTCGGTGCTGTTACCGAAAGCGACATCAACCTCGCCACGGTCGACAACGCCATCATCATTGGATTCAACGTTCGCCCCGACCCGAAGGCGCGCGAGCGCGCCGTTCGCGAAGGTGTCGACGTGCGCTTCTACTCGGTCATCTACGCCGCACTTGAAGACGTGGAGAACTCGCTCAAGGGAATGCTCAAGCCTGAATTTGAAGAAGTTCAGTCGGGCGTTGCTGAGATCCGCGAGATCTTCCGCTCCTCCAAGGTCGGAAACATCGCCGGTGTCATCGTGCGATCGGGAACGATCACGCGAAACGCCAAAGCACGAGTTATCCGCGAAGGTGTCGTCGTTGGCGACAACCTGGCGATCGACTCACTGCGTCGCTTCAAGGATGACGTCACTGAAGTTCGTACCGACTTCGAAGCCGGTATCGGACTTGGTAAGTTCAACGACATCCAAATCGGTGACGAGATCGAGACAATTGAAATGAAGGAAAAGCCGCGGGTTTAGCCGTTGGCTTATGACGGCAACCTGGGCAGGAAGCGGAGCTACGCAGGCTCCGCAAGCTTCCTGCCCAGGCTGCCGTCAACGCCTCGGTTAATCTCGAGGCAGCGAAAGTTTTAGAAGGAGTAGAGATGGTTGACGCAGCTCGTGCCGCAAAAATGGCGGACCGCATCAAGGTAATCGTTGCCAAAACGCTTGAGCGTGGCATCAGAGACCCCCGACTCGGGTTTGTCACCATCACCGACGTTCGGGTGACCGGCGACCTCCAGCATGCTTCCGTCTTTTACACCGTGTACGGCACTGACGAAGAACGCAGCGACAGTGCAGCGGCTCTCAAGTCGGCCACCGGCCTCGTGCGTCGCGAAGTGGGTAAGAATCTCACCGCACGCCTCACGCCATCAATTCAGTTCATTGCAGACGGCATCCCCGAGAACGCGGCTCTCATCGACTCGCTTCTTACGGAAGCCCAACAGCGAGACGCGTCAGTTGACGCTCTCAAGAAGAGCGCGAAGTACGCGGGAGATGAAGACCCCTACGTGAAGCCTCGCGACATTGCCGCCGAAGAAGAAGCCGCTGGCTTCGACGACGACGAGGATGACGCGACTCGGGCCTAGCTCCCGCCAGGCGGTAAAAGCGCGCCTGATTAACGCCCGCTAGGGCAGAACGTAACCCGAATCCTCAGCAACGGCCAGTCCGTCCTTAAGGAGGCCTGCCAGAGCGCGCTCACGCTGTTCGGCGTCCGCCCACACCTGAGTGATTTCAACTGCGGTGACTGGCACATCGCTAGCGCGAAGTTCAGCGAGGATGAGCCCGCGAACTTGACGGTCTGAGCCCTCAAACTTTTTCTGTACGACCTGCCGCTTGCCTTCGTAGGTGGGGTAGCCGGCAGCACGCCACGCGCACAGCTCACGAACCGGGCATTCCTCGCACAGTGGTTTCTTGGCGGTGCACACGATCGCACCAAGTTCCATGACGGCCGCGTTCGTGGCCTGCGAAGCATCCCGGTCGGCGGGCAGAAGCTGCTCCATCGCTGCGAGGTCTCTCTTCGTCGACGGAGGGCCCGCTTCGCCCTCTCCGTTGACGGCGCGGGCAATCACACGGCGCACATTGGTGTCGACGACCGGATGGTGATGCCCGTAAGCGAAGACCGCGACAGCGCGAGCCGTGTAATCACCGATCCCGGGTAGTGCGAGCAGGGTGGGCACGTCCTCGGGAACGACATTGCCATGGTGCTCCGCTATGGCGGTCGCGGCAGCGTGGAGATTGAGCGCGCGGCGCGGGTAGCCGAGTCGTTCCCACGCTCGAACGGCGTCGCCGGGGGCAGAAGCAGCAAGGGCGGCGGGCGAAGGCCATCGATCGAGCCACTGCGCGAGCCGGGGGATGACGCGAACCACGGGGGTCTGCTGCAACATGATCTCGCTCACGAGGATGCCCCACGCCCCGAAACCATCCTGTCGCCAGGGCAGGTCACGGCCGTGCTCGGCAAACCAGTCTCGGATGAGCTGAGCGAGTTCTGCACGATCAGGTATCGCGGTCTTTGGGGTCACGGAAGGGTGTCTTTTTCGTCGGCGCTGTGGGGCGCATGGTCGAGGCGGAGTTGGTGTTGGCTAGCGATCGCGAAGAGGGGCGGTATCGAGCGCGGCAAAGCGTGCCGCAACAACGTCGGAGCTGAAAAAGTCCCCCGTCTGTTCAACGGCATGCACGAGTTCCACCATGAGCGCATTGATGGGGGCGGAACTATTCAGTTCATACGCGGCCCTTACGACGGCACCGTTGAGGGCATCCACTTCACTGGGTTGTCCGCGCCGAATGCTCTGCAACGTAGAACCGGGATTGGGCGTGCTGCCCATGCGTCGGCTCATGAGCAGGGGAATGATCTGGCCAAGCCACAGCGGAGACCGTGCAAGGGTGCGGAGGCGTCGGTGAGAGAGCCCCTGCAACGTTTCGAAGCGGATGCCGCTGGCGAGAGCTGTGCGGGCTGTCTCGCGCATACTCGCGGTCATAACGTGCCGAAGCGAGCGATCAGCGATGACGGCTTGAACGCTGAGGCCGGTAATGGCCGGTAGCGCATTGACCTGGTTGATGACCAGTTTCGTCCACTGCGCGCCGCGAAAATTGGGAACCGCGAAGGTCGGCATCACGGCGTTGAGCACGTGTGCGGCGTACCGTGCGGGCACATCGTTGTCCCCGGCGACTCCGAGGTAGCTGGGGCCGGCGGCGGTGACGTGGATGGTGCCGGGGGAGAGGAATGATGAAGCGAAGGTGGCGAGGCCGCCGATCATGTCGGATCGCGGTGAAGCGTGGGTGGCGACATCGAGCGAATCGAGACCGTTCTGGAAGATGATGACCGGGAGGTCGCGCAAGAAGCGGATGTTCTCGCGAATCGCCTCTTCGGCATCGTGCGCTTTTGTGGCGACGATCACGAGTTCGTTGACGCGGCTGAGGGTGCCAGCAACACGCACACGAGAGACGCTGTCGCCCCAAGCGCCAGTGAGAGTGAGCCCCGATTCGCGGATGGCCTGCAGATGGGCTCCGCGAGCAGTCACTTCAACGTCGTTGCCGGCGCGCGCGAGTAACGCTGCAATTGCACCGCCCACGGCACCCGCCCCAATAACGCCGATTCGCATAGCGGCAGTCTAGGCGCACTGGGTAAACATTTCTCGTGACGGTCCGCGGTGAGTAACGCACATCGAGCGCCGCAGAATTGGCTAAAGTTGTGAGGCTGCCCATCCCGGGCGCCCGTGCGAAAGGAATGTTATGGCTAAGCCGCCGCGCAATCCTACGAGCGGGATTCTGTTCGTGGATAAGCCTCAAGGCATCACGAGTCATGGCGTCATTTCTCGGGCGCGCAAATCGGTGGGCACCCGCAAGATTGGGCATGCGGGCACGCTCGATCCGATGGCTACTGGGCTCCTCGTGCTCGGGGTCAACAATGCGACTCGACTGCTCACTTATCTTGTGGGCCTTGACAAGCAATACACCGCCACAATTCGTCTGGGCGCTTCGTCGAATACCGACGACGCTGAGGGAGAGCTTTCTGAGACTGCGGATGCCGCGGCTCTCGCTGCCGTAACCGACGATGCCATTGCGCACGCCGTGGCTAACCTCACCGGCGCTATTTCGCAGCGCCCCAGTTCCGTGAGCGCCATCAAGGTAGATGGTCGCCGCGCTTACACGTTGGCTCGCGCGGGCGAAGAAGTTGTGCTCGCTGAGCGAGCGGTCACGGTTTCTGCTTTCGAGGTGCTGGAGATCGCGCGCGGAGAGTTCATTGATGTGAAGGTTCGTGTGGATTGTTCCTCGGGTACCTACATTCGTGCTCTTGCTCGAGATCTGGGGGAGGCACTGGGCGTCGGCGGTCACCTGACGGTGTTGCGTCGCACCAGAGTTGGACCGTTCTCGGTTGGCGACGCGAGTGCTGTCGATGAGGATCTCGAAACGAAGCTCGTAGCGCCGGCAGTGGTGGCTCGTGTGCTCTTCGACACTGTTGATCTCGATGACGAGCAGGCGGCAGATTTGGCGCAGGGTAAGCAGATCGCCCTGGAGCCTCAGGGGGAGGGGGCTATCGCCGCTATTAATGCGGATGGCCGCTTGGTTGGTCTCTTGGAGATCGTTGACGGCCGCGCCCGCATCCTCTCCAACTTTCGGCCGGATGCCGAGCCAGCAGCGCCGGAAAGTGTGCCCGCCGCCGCAGCTGACGGCGAGCTAGCCTCTGAGGAAGGAACCCCGAAAAATGGTTGAGTGGTTTGTGTGGGTTCAGATCGTTGTGGCGGTCGTTGCTGGCCTTGGCGCACTGATAGTCGGTTTCGCGCGAGTGAAGCCCAATGACTACACCCTGGGTGCAACGTTGCTGGTTGAGCTGTTGCTCATCGTCCAACTGGTGATGGCGATCATTGCGCCGTTGCTCGGCAATGTGGCTACGGGCAGTTCGCTGGAGTTTTGGATCTATCTGGTTTCGGCCATCCTGATTCCTCCCGCAGCGGTCATGTGGGGGCTTATCGAGCGCAACCGCTGGAGCACGGTGATCTTGGGCGTTGCCTGTTTGTCGATCGCCGTCATGGTCTACCGCATGAGCCAAATCTGGTTTGTGCAATTGGCGTAGCCGAGAGCGCCTAAAGTTGAACGTGATGACTAGGAAAGCTTCTTCGACTGCCTCGGGCATCGGCCGAGTGCTGATCGCCGTCTATGCGGTGATGGCGCTTGGCGCTACCGCGCGGTCGCTGTTTCAGATCGCCACCAAGTTCGACGAGGCACCTTTGGCGTATTTGTTGTCTGGGCTAGCAGGGCTCGTCTACATTGTTGCGACTGTTGCTCTCATCCGCTCGGGTCGCGTCTGGTTCCGTGTCGCCGTGTTCGCGATCGTGTTCGAACTTGTCGGAGTCATCACTGTGGGAACCCTCAGCCAGGTGGATGCCGTGTTGTTCCCGGCAGATACCGTCTGGTCAGCTTTTGGTGCTGGCTATCTCTTCGTTCCTCTCGCTCTTCCGGTGCTCGGCCTTATCTGGCTGTACCGGGTGCGTCGTGCTGAGGGGAAACGCTGACATGAATATTTTCGATTCGATTGATGCCGTTCCCGCGACGTTTGGTCCGGTCGCTGTCACGATCGGCAAGTTCGATGGCGTGCACAGCGGACACCGTGCGGTGCTTGAACGGCTGCGCGCGGTTGCCGCTGAGCGTGGTTTGCGCTCAGTCGTTGTGACGTTTGACCGTAATCCGATGAGCCTGTTGAACCCTGCAGCGTGCCCGCAACCCTTGTTGAGCAAGCAACAGAAGCTGGAACGACTGGCCACGACCGACGTCGACGCCGCTCTTGTCTTAACCTTTGACCGTGCCTTGAGCGAAGTCTCCGCTGAGGACTTTGTTGCGTCGGTGCTCGCGGGGGCGCTCGATACCAAAGTTGTTCTCGTCGGAGCCGATTTCCGCTTTGGCGCTCGCGGCGCTGGCGATGTCGCTTTGCTACGCACGCTCGGCGAGCAACACGGTTTTGAGGTCGTTGTCATTGACGACATTGCTCTTGAAGAAGGCCGTCGCGTCTCCTCCACTTTTGTGCGCGAGCTTCTCGCTGAGGGCCGAGTGGCTGAGGCTGGGCAATTGCTCACGGCCCCGCACTCGGTTCGGGGTGTGGTGGTACTCGGCCAGCAGCGCGGGCGCGAACTCGGGTATCCGACCGCCAATTTGGAACGAAACTCTGAAGGCTTCATTCCAGCGGATGGTGTCTACGCGGCGTGGCTCGTTGTGGACGGGGTTCGCTTTGCGGCCGCGGTCTCGATCGGCAACAACCCGACTTTTGACGGGGTGCCGGAGAAGCAGGTCGAAGCGCATGCTCTCGACCAAGATTTCGATATCTATGGCAAGCGAGTCGAAATCGAATTTGTCGAATACGTTCGCGGCATGGTCAAGTACACGACCGTCGATGCTCTTATTGAGCAAATGTGTCTTGATGAGGTTGCGGTAAGAGAAATCTTGGGCGTCCCCGCAAAAGAGGCGCCCAAGAAATAGTTCTATAGGGCTAGCCCTTAATGAGCTTGTTGAGGGGAACCTTGACGCCGTTCTTGAGATTCTCGACCACGTCATCGGGCACATTGCCGACGATGGGCAGGTTGAGGTCCTTGGCCCAGTTCGCGACGGTCTCGAGGATCGTGTCGGTGTCGAGCCCCTTGAGGGTCGGCTGGATGCCTTCCCAGATGGGCTCGAGAGCGTCAGTGTCGAGACCTTTGCCTTTGACGAGGTCGCCGACGACGTCGCCGATGTCGCCGAGGTCGAATCCGCTGTTACCCATATCTGTCTCCCTGAGATGCCAGCCGACACGAGTTGTCGGCGATACCCACCATCGTAGGGGTAGGGGATTTCGGGACCTAGACTCGGGTAAATGAGTACCTCCGAGCGTGCCCTGTGGAAGGGCCGCATTCTTGCCCTCGCTGGCATCCTGTTCGTTGCGCTGAATGTGCGCACCGCAGTCGCGGCCATCTCGCCCATCATTGGCGTGATCGAAAACGATATTCCGATCTCGAGCCTGGGGCTCGGCGTGCTCGGGATGCTGCCTCCCATTGCTTTCGCGATCGCAGGCGTTGCCGCGCCTGCCCTCGCTCGCGCTCGTGGCCTTGACGCTGGCCTACTGATTGCGGCGGCAGCGATGGTCGCCGGTTCGACGATTCGTGCCATCAGTGACGACTACATTGTGCTCGCCGTCGGCAGCTTTGTCGCACTCGCGGGAATGGGTATCGGCAACGTCTTGCTGCCGCCCGCGGTCAAGAAGTACTTCCCAGACCGTTTGGCGACGGTCACGGGTGGCTATGTGGTTCTCATCTCATTGGGAGCTGCAATACCGGCGTTCTTCGCGGCACCCATCTCCGATGCTGCAGGCTGGCGTGTATCGGTTGCAGTTTGGGCTGCTCTCGCACTCACCGCCTTTGTGCCATGGCTCATGCTGACGTTGCGCGGTAGTCACGCCACTCGTCGCGCTGTTGCCGATGATGAGAGTGTTCTCCCGCTGACTCCCCACATCTCGGTGTGGGCGGTTGCCAAGTCACGAACGGCGTGGGCCATCACTATCGCCTTCGGGGTTTCCTCGATTGCGTTCTACTCGTTTTTCGCGTGGCTGCCCGAGATTCTGATCGAGTCCGCTGAGTTCACGCCGGTCGAAGCCGGCGCAATGCTGTCGCTCTTCGGCCTCATCGGTATTCCGCTCGGTATCCTGAGCCCGATTCTTGCCAGCCGTGTATCCAATATTGGCGTGGTGATCGCCGGGGGAGTGTTTGCTGGCGTTCTCGGATTTGCCGGTTTGGCTTTCGCTCCGACGGTCGCGACCTGGCTGTGGGTGGTGCTCGTGGGAATCGGGTCGATCCTGTTCCCGCTGTGTCTGGTGCTCATCAACTTGCGCACGAGAAGTCACGAAGGTTCAGCAGCGCTTAGTGGTTTCGTGCAGAGCGTTGCCTACTCTGTGGCGGCACTCGGGCCATTCGCTGTCGCGCTTGTGCGTGAATTGAGCGGCGGCTGGGTGTGGCCGCTGATGTTCTTGCTCGTGACCAGTCTGCTCGCGCTCGTCAGCGCTGTCATGCTTGCCCGGCCCAGTTTCGTCGAAGACGAGATCGACTTTCCGGCGGCCGCACTCGACGAGTAACTGGCGAGCAGCCAGCAAACTAGCGGCCGAGCGCGGAGGTGCTTAGTCGCTCGGGGTGGTGCACTAGAGATGCAGCACCAATGAGAGGACCATCGCTGGAGAGTCCCGAGGCGACAACACGTACCTTGGTGATGAACGGGAACGGCGCCCGGTCGGTTATCGCTTCTGAGACAAGATCGATGTAGTCGGCGGCGACGTGGGAGAAGCCCCCGCCGATCGCGACGAGTTCGAGATCAACAAGCGCAGTGGCTGACGCTATTGCATGGCCGACGGCACGGGCAGAGCGGCGCACTGCCGCGATCGCGATGTCGTTTCCCGCCGCGTAGTCAGCAGACAGTTCTTCGCCGGTCGTACCGGTCCAGCCCTGCGACTGTGCCCATTCCACGGTTTTGGGGCCGGAGGCGACTGCTTCGACGCAGCCTGTTCCGCCACAACCGCAGATGACAGTTTCTCCGCCAACTTCGACGTGACCGAAATGGCCGCCGTTGCCCGTGGGACCGTCGATGAGCTGATTGTCAAGGATGAGCCCGCCGCCGACACCGGTGGAAACAACCATTCCCATGAAGTACTTCACTCCCTGGGCGGCGCCGATCCAGTGTTCCGCCAGAGCGATGCAGTTTCCATCGCCGCGCAGAGACACCGTGAGTCCTGGCAATTCTTCTTCGACGAGCGATCGGACGCCAAAGTCGCGCCATGCGGGCAAGTTTAGGGGGGAGATTTCGCCACGCGACACGGAGATCGGGCCGGCGCTTCCGATGCCAGCACCGAGTAGCTCAGCGCCATCCGGAAGCTCGGCAACCGTCTGGCGCACAACGGTGCGCACGCTCTCGGAGAGTTGGGCACTCGAGGATGCGCGACCCGTGGGGGCGCGAAAGCGGCTCGAGCTGAGAACGACTCCGTCGGGGTTGACGAGGGCAGCCTCAACTTTGGTTCCGCCAATATCAATGGCGAGGGCATAGCGGTCTGATGTGGTGGTGGTCACGGCATCCACCTTATTGGGTTCGCGGGGTGGTCATCGTGCACCTGTGGACGTTCGTGTGGTGTTCAGCTTCAGGGTGTTGGCTGCTCGTGTGCGCACTCAAGGCGGTGTCTGCCTGCTCATCTGAGCAAGCGCCCCCGCATATGTTGCAGGTCGGTGCCTGTGACTCTATCGTTGAAGCAGGAGGCAGCAGTGGATGAATCAACCGAACTCTTGGCCGTGCGCGTTGCCGAGCTCTATTACGAAGAGAACAAAACGCAAGATGAAGTCGGAGCCCTCCTCGGAATAACTCGCTGGAAAGTGGGCCGCTTGCTCACTCGCGCTCGCGAAGCCGGCATTGTTCGCATTGAGATCGTGCACCCTCGTGCCCGCAGGCTGGATGTCGAACGTCAACTGCGCGACCGTTTCGGTCTCAAAGATGCCGTTGTTGTTCCGCTTCCGGCCGATGACGAAGAAGTGAGCCCGCGGGTGGCGCAAGCCGCCGCCGATTACCTCGCTGCGGTCCGTCCCATTCCCCGTACCCTCGGCGTGAGCTGGGGTCGCACCCTCGACGAGGTCGCTCGTTTGCTCGCTGACGGCTGGACCATTGGCGTTCAAGTGGTGCAGATCAATGGTGGAGTGAGCCTCAATAGCAAGCAGGGCACTGCAGAGCAGACCGCCGTGACCATTGCGCAAAAGGGACACGGCCAAGCAATGCTGCTGCCGATCCCCGCGATTCTTGAGCAGGTCGAAACGAAGCGTGCGATTGAACGTGACCGCACGGTGGCAAATGTTCGCGCGTTGGGTGCTTCGGCATCCGCGTATCTCTATAGCGCTGGCGTTGCCGGAGCTAGTTCTGTGCACGTCGACAGCGGGTACCTCACTGAGAGTGATGTTGACGAACTTGTGGCTAAGGGAGCGGTCGGCGACGTTGTCGGTCGCTACATCGATAGCGCAGGCAAGATCGTCGATTCGGCACTCGACGAACGAACCGTCGGTATCGGCCTTGATGAGCTCCGTGCTGCTGAGCACGCAATTTTTGTCGTCGCTGGCGACGCTAAACATGACGTCGCGCGCGCCGTCGTTACGAGTGGGCTGTGTTCCGTCATCGTCACCGATGAGGCCACCGCTCACGCCCTTCTGGAGGAAACTACATGACAATCGAATCGGCCATCGCGCTCGCTCCTGCTGAGCGCGCGGTCAATCTCATCGGAGCAGACCTGACCGAGAAATCTCTCAAGCTTCACCTCGAGGGGCTTCCGGGCGTCGACGCGGTCGGTCTTGAGCAGCGTGCCGCAGCGCTCGGCACTCGCTCAATCAAGACCACGTCAAAGGCCTGGGCGCTCGACACCATCATCAAGCTCATCGACCTCACTACCCTCGAAGGCGCAGATACCCCTGGCAAGGTTCGCTCTCTTGCCGCCAAGGCTGTATTGCCGGATGCTTCGGATGCCTCGACTCCTCAGGTCGCTGCTGTCTGCGTGTATGGCGACATGGTTCCTTACGCGGCCGAAGCCCTCGGATCATCGTGGTCGAACGGCTCAGACAACGGAATCAACGTTGCTGCCGTCGCCACCGCGTTCCCGAGCGGACGCTCATCGTTGCCGATCAAGATCATGGACACGAAGGAAGCCGTCGCTAACGGTGCAGACGAAATCGACATGGTCATCGACCGTGGCGCCTTCCTCTCCGGCAAGTACGGAGTTGTCTTTGACCAGATCGTTGCGGTCAAGGAAGCCTGCCGCCGCGAGAACGGTACCTACGCTCACCTCAAGGTGATCTTGGAGACCGGCGAGCTCAACACCTACGACAACGTTCGCCGCGCATCCTGGCTGGCAATTCTGGCCGGGGGAGACTTCATCAAGACGTCCACCGGTAAGGTCGCGCCCGCCGCAACTTTGCCCGTCACACTGCTCATGCTCGAGGTTGTGCGCGACTGGCACCTGCTCACCGGGGAGAAGATCGGTGTGAAGCCTGCCGGCGGCATCCGCAGCTCGAAGGATGCCATCAAATACCTCGTCACGGTTGCTGAAACGGTTGGCGAGGAATGGCTTCAGCCGCACCTGTTCCGCTTCGGAGCATCCAGTCTTCTCAATGACGTGCTCATGCAGCGTCAGAAACTCACCACCGGTCACTACTCCGGCCCCGACTACGTCACGATTGACTAAGGCACACCATGACAGAGAATGACAAAGCGGTAACCGCGAAGGCCCCGAGCTTTCTCGACTACGCCCCCGCCCCCGAATCGACTTCGGTTCTGCACTTGAAGAAGCACTACGGTCTCTTCATCGACGGTGAATTTGTGGATGGTCGCGGCGACGCGTTCAGCACGATCTCACCGGCAACCGAAAAGGAGATCGCCTCGATCTCCAATGCCAACAGCGCTGATGTGGATGTCGCCGTCGCTGCAGCCCGCAAGGCTTACGACCGTACGTGGTCGAAGCTGTCGGGTGCAGACCGAGGCAAGTACCTCTTCCGCATTGCGCGCCTCGTGCAGGAGCGGGCTCGCGAGCTTGCTGTTGCCGAGAGCCTCGATAACGGAAAGCCGATCAAGGAGAGCCGCGACGTTGACGTGCCTCTCGTTGCTGCCTGGTTCTTCTACTACGCCGGTTGGGCTGACAAGCTCGACTACGCGGGTCTCGGCCCGAACCCGCAGTCGCTCGGTGTTGCCGCTCAGGTAATCCCGTGGAACTTCCCGCTGCTCATGCTCGCGTGGAAGATCGCTCCGGCGCTCGCGGCAGGAAACACCGTCGTGATCAAGCCGGCAGAGACCACTCCGCTGAGCGCCATGATCTTCGCCGAAATCCTGCAGCAGGCTGACCTGCCCAAGGGTGTCGTCAACATCGTCACCGGCGCCGGCGACACGGGCCACGCGCTCGTCAACCACCCCGACGTCAACAAGGTCGCCTTCACTGGCTCAACCGGTGTTGGCCGTGCAATCGCGAAGTCGGTCGCAGGCACGGGCAAGAAAGTCACCCTCGAACTCGGTGGCAAGGCGGCGAACATCGTCTTCGATGACGCCCCCATGGACCAAGCCATCGAGGGAATCGTCAACGGCATCTTCTTCAACCAGGGCCACGTCTGCTGTGCAGGATCGCGCCTTCTGGTTCAAGAGAATGTTCACGATGAGGTCGTCGACCGTCTCAAGGCGCGACTGTCCACGCTGCGCATGGGGGACCCGCTCGACAAGAACACCGACATCGGTGCGATCAACTCCAAGGCTCAGCTCGACCGCATCCGTGAACTCAGCGACATTGGTGAAGCCGAAGGTTCAGAGCGCTGGACCGCCGACTGCCCGATTCCCGAAAACGGTTTCTGGTTTGCACCCACAATCTTCACGAACGTATCGACCTCGAGTCGCATCGCTCGTGAAGAAGTTTTCGGACCAGTGCTGAGCGTTCTCACGTTCCGCACTCCCGCAGAAGCTATCGCTAAGGCCAACAACACGCCCTACGGGCTGTCTGCGGGCATTTGGAGCGAGAAGGGCTCACGAGTCCTCGCTGTGGCTGACAAGTTGCGCGCTGGCGTCATCTGGGCCAACACGTTCAACCGTTTCGATCCTGCGTCGCCGTTTGGTGGCTACAAGGAGAGTGGCTACGGCCGCGAGGGTGGCCGTCACGGACTGGCCTCCTACTTAGAATCCGCTGGATGGGCCGCGCCCGCCGTCACGAAAGGTGGCAAGAAATGACCCGTCTCACGGTTCCTAAGACCTACAAGCTCTATATCGGTGGCAAGTTTCCGCGCAGTGAAAGCGGCCGCACCTACGAGGTAGCAACCAAGAAGGGCGCCTTCCTCGCGAACGCAGCCCTGGCAAGCCGCAAGGACGCTCGGGATGCCGTAGTCGCCGCCCGCGCAGCCTTCAGCGGTTGGTCGGGGGCCACGGGCTACAACCGCGGCCAGGTGCTGTACCGCATTGCAGAACTGTTGGAGGGTCGTCGCGAGCAGTTCATCGACGAGCTCATGGCTACCGAATCGCTCTCGAAGTCGGCAGCGACCGCACAGCTCGATACGGCAATCGATGCGTGGGTTTGGTATGCGGGCTGGGCAGACAAGTACGTGCAGGTTGCCGGTAACGGTAACCCCGTTTCTGGTCCGTACTTCAACCTCTCGACCCCGGAGCCCAGTGGCGTCATTGCCATCGTGGCTCCGCAGGACTCGTCTTCGCTGCTCGGGCTCGTGAGCGTCATTGCTCCGGCTCTGGTCAGCGGCAACACGGTTGTCGTGGTTGCTCACCAGAACGCTCCGCTCAGCGCGATAAGCCTCTCTGAGGTTCTCGCGACGAGTGACGTTCCCGGGGGCGTCGTCAATATCCTCACGGGTTCACCAGCAGAGATCGCGCCGTGGCTTGCGAGTCATGCGGATGTCAATGGTCTCGACCTCGCTGGAGCAGAACAGCTCGAGTGGGTTGACCTTCAGATCTCGGCTGCCGACACGCTCAAGCGCGTTCTTGGCCCGGTCGTGGGAGTTCCCGCACCGTCCGTCGAACGCATCGTTCAGTGGACCGAAACAAAGACGGTCTGGCACACGAAGTCTCTGATTTAGCCGAGAGGTGTGGCGTGGGGGTTGCTCTGCGCTCGTATCTACGGATACTTGCTGAGTAATGATTTTTTCACGCCACACTCCGTCTCGTATTGTCAGCGCCGCCTTTGCCTTTCTGCTGGCGATACTTCTTGTCCCTGTCTCCGCGGCGAGCCCTGCTTCTGCGGCTGAGGCAGACACGATTTATAGTCTCGTGAATGAAGCGCGGTGGGATGACGGCCAGCTTGGTCTCATCCGCAATGCTGAGATGGACGCGGTCGCTTTGGCATGGGCCAAGAAGATGGCGGCGAGCAACAACATGTCGCACAACCCCGACTACTCGGCGCAGATTCCGACCGGGTGGCGGTCTGCTGGCGAGAATGTGGCGCAGGGTTACCGCACCGCGCAGGCGATGCACGATGGCTGGATGGCGTCTAAGGGGCACCGCGAGAACATTCTGGGCGCGTTCACCGATATCGGTATCGCGTTCTATACGAGCGGCGGCACGACGTGGGGAGTGCAGGTTTTCGCAACCTATCCTGGCCACACGGGTCCGGATGCCTCGACTGCAGTGGCAGCGCCCACTGCCGACCCTGAGCCTTCTGAGGAGTCAAGCGAGACACCGGCGTCGTCCGCAACGCCAACGCCCACACCAACGCCGACAGCAAGCGAAACCGCCGAGGCTGGCTCGGGAACAGATTCGTCGTCGGGTTCGGCGTCTAGCGGCACAATCGGCGAGGTCGATACCACCGTTGCCCCCACTCTGTCTCAAGCGGAGTTGCAGGCGAGCGTGTATGGGGCTCGACCGGACTACACGTGGATCTCGTGGACTATCTTCTTCAGCTTGCTTGCCTTGGGCGCTGGCTTCTGGTTTCTGATGTGGCGCCGCATGAAGTCTCGGCGCCCGGTAGGCCGGCGCGCCCGCAAGTAGCGGTTCAGCAGCGAGTATCAAGGCGTTTGTGCGCTGCTTCCCAGTCGCGCTGCCTAGGCTTACCGCATGCGCGTTCTTGTAACTGGAGCAACAGGATATTTGGGTGGCCGACTCGTCCCTCGGCTGATCGAAGCGGGTCACACAGTGCGAGTTCTCGTACGCAATCCCCGCAAACTTCACGACGTTCCGTGGCGTGACGATGTTGATGTCGTTGAGGGAGATCTCACCGACGCGAGCACGCTCACGGATGCCATGGTCGACATCGATGCGCTCTACTACCTGGTGCACGCGATGGGCGCCGCTGGGGACTTCGAAAAGACCGAGAAGCTTTCTGCGACCAATGTGGCGAAGGCAGCGAAAAAGGCGGGCGTCTCGCGCATCGTCTATCTCGGTGGCTTGCACCCGGCCGGGGATATCTCTGAACTCAGCCGTCACTTGCGCAGTCGTGCCGAAGTTGGCAACATCCTGCTGGAATCTGGCGTGCCCACGATCGCGTTCAACGCCGGCGTGGTGATCGGTTCAGGGTCGGCATCGTTCGAAATGATCCGCCACCTCACCGAGGTGCTTCCCTATATGCCTGCGCCGAAATGGGTGCGCAACTTTATTCAGCCGATCGCCGTGCGCGACGTGCTTTACTACCTCGTCTCTGCCCTCGAACTGCCCTCAGAGCTCAATCGCAGTTTCGACATCGGCGGCCCGGATGTGCTGCGTTACGGCCAAATGATGAATGGCTACGCTCTCGAGGCTGGCCTTCACCAGCGCCCCATCGCGTCGTTGCCCGTGCTGACCCCGTGGCTCGCTTCGCAGTGGGTCAACCTAGTGACCCCCATCCCGCGTTTGCTCGCAGTGCCGATCATTGAGTCACTGCAGTTCGACTGTGTCGTGCGCGATACATCGGTGTCGGATTTCATTCCGGATCCTGAGGGTGGCCTCACGGGATACCGGGCATCGGTTCGTTTGGCTCTTGTGAAGATGGGCGACGGCGAAGTCGAGACGAGCTGGCAGGATGCCACCGTTGTTGGCGCGCCGAGCGATCCGATTCCCAGTGACCCGGAGTGGACAGGGCACACGGTCTACACCGACCTTCGGGAACGTGAAACGCCCGCCTCGGCGGATGCCTTGTGGGGTGTCGTCGAGGGAATCGGTGGCGAGAACGGGTGGTATTCCTTCCCGCTGGCGTGGGCTCTGCGCGGCTGGCTCGACAAGCTGGTTGGCGGGGTCGGCCTGCGTCGTGGCCGGCGGCATCCGAGCATGTTGAATACGGGCGATGCTCTCGACTTTTGGCGCGTGGAAAGCATCGACCGCGGGCACAGCTTGCGGTTGCGTGCCGAGATGAAACTTCCCGGGCGGGCGTGGCTCGAACTCACTGTTGAGGATCGCGGTGACCAGGGCGCGCTGTATCGCCAACGTGCCGTGTTCTTTCCGAGTGGGCTGGGTGGGCGACTGTACTGGGCGGCAATTTTGCCGTTCCACGGCGTGATCTTTAGCGGCATGGTCAACCGGATTGTGGCCGCGGCCGAAGCCGAGTCTGCCGAATAAAGTGCGCCGCTCGCACCGGGAATGCGCTACTTTTGACTAATGTCAGGAATCGTCGTCGTCGGTAGCGCAAACATTGATCAGGTCTTTCGGGTAGAACGGATTCCGTCTCCGGGAGAGACTGTCCTCTCTCAAGGGCTCAACACCGCGCTCGGCGGCAAGGGTCAAAACCAGGCAGTCGCCGCGGCGCGCGCGGGAGTAGCAACCACGTTCATCGGTGCTGTCGGAGACGATGGTTTCGGTGACATGGTGCGCAACGGACTCGCGGCCGATTCGATTGATGTTTCCCACCTCAAGACCACAGACAAGCCAACGGGCACGGCGCTCATCGCCGTCGATCCGACCGGCGAGAACACGATCATCGTTGAGGCCGGTGCCAACAATGATGTTGCCAACCTCACGAGTGAAGACTCTGCCGCGATCAGCGCAGCATCCGCCCTCATGATGCAGCTGGAGATCCCACTGGCTACCGTGATCGAGTCTGCTCGCATCGCTCGTGCGGTTGGCACGCGCGTGATTCTGAATGCAGCACCAATTCAGGCGCTGCCCAAAGAACTGTTGGATAACCTCGACATCCTGATCGTCAATGAACACGAAGCTGCTGAACTTGCGCGCGATAACGATCTCTCTGCCGAGCTCGAAGGAGTGGGCGAGCGTCTCTTGAGCCTCGTCTCCACCGTCATTGTCACTCTGGGCTCGAAGGGCGCTGCTCTTCACCGCGTCGGCTCTGAGCCGGTCGTCGTTCCCGCTCACCGGGTCACGGCCGTAGACGCTACGGGCGCTGGCGACACGTTCTGTGGTGCCTTCGCCGCGGGTGTCGTCGAAGGAATGATGATGGATGATGCTCTGCGCTTTGCTGGCGCTGCGGCATCCATTTCGGTAGAGAACCACGGTGCTGTGCCTTCGATTCCGCTCCGGGCGGCTATTGAGACACGCCTCAAGTAATTCGCGCAGAAGGTAACGAATTGGTAACAGGCTCGCTATAGTGGGGTCACCGCGAACGTGCGGCAACCCGACACGAGGATGGCGAGTCAATGGCGACATCGCACCACCCGGCATACCCGAAACATCACCTTCGAGCATGGAGAGCGGCGCTAGCGGCCACGATAGTCACCGCAATCACCCTCGCACTCGTCTTGAACGCGAATGTGATCCGAGTGCATGCGGCCGGAGTTTTTACGTCGCTCAAAGCGCCAGGGGAGGCCGCGTTCATTGCGGGCCATCGCGGCGACGTGTCAGTGGCACCCGAGAACACCATCGAAGCCTTGAGCCTCGCACTCGACAGTGCGGCTGACTACGTCGAAACGGATGTTCAGCTGACGGCCGATGGCGTTCCCGTGCTCATGCACGACTGGACCGTCGATCGCACGACCGACGGCACCGGCCCGGTGTGGCAATACACCTACGAGGAGCTTTCCGCTCTCGACGCTGGTTCATGGTTCGGCGAGGAATTTGCGGGAGCCACCGTGCCTACTCTTGAGCAGTTCTTGGGCGTGCTCCGTTGGTCGACCAAGAACGCGATTTTGGAACTCAAAGGGTCGTGGACCGACGATCAGGTTGCACTCGTCGCCGACCTGATTGCCCGCAACGGTGTGAACAACCATGTCATCATCGGAAGTTTCGACATCGTGACGCTGCAGGCGGTGCAGCGCGTCAGTCCTGAACTCCCGGGGATGCTCATCGTCCGCAACATTGTGGGCGACCCCGCTGAACTCGCGGCGGCATCAGGCGCAGTCGCGCTCGTGACGAGCGAAAAAGCCATCACCCAAGACCCTGACCTTGTGCACCGCGTTCATGATGCCGGTCTCGGCATATTGATTTATACCCTCAACGATTCAGACACGTGGTCGGATGCCGTAGCCCTCGGCGTCGATGGCATTGTCACCGATCGGCCGGCAGAGCTGGGAACCTGGATTGCACAAGAAGTTGTCGACACAGACACCCTTCCCTTGGCGCTTCCTCGTGTTGCCGCAGATTAACGCCGTCGCGACCGTCGTCGTCTAGAGAGAAGCGATGAGGGCTCGATAAAACGCAATACCGTCGAGGTAGCTGCTCACGAGCATCCGTTCATTGCGGGCGTGCAAAGTGTCGCGCACCTCGCGCGCCATCGCGAACGGGGTGAAGCGGTACACACCGGTGCTGATGCGGGTGAAGTGCCGACTATCAGTGGCGCCGTTTTGCACGTAGGGAGTAACCAGAGTTCCCGGGAAGCTTTTCTCAATTGTTGAGCGCAGCAACTCCCAAGCGAGGCCCGTCGTGGCCGACACTGGCGATGGCTCACCGGGGGAGTCGACCGTTACCCGAACGCGCTTGTCGTTGATCGCGCGCGTCACATGCTTGACCGTCTCGTCGAGACTCGAATTCACCGCGATACGCACATTGATGACGGCACTGACACGTTCAGGCATGGCATTGACGGCGTGACCGCCCTCGAGAATGGTGACCGCTTGCGTCGTGCGCATCATGGCAGCGAGCTCGTCACTCTTGCGCACGAGGATAGGCAGCAGCAGGGTTTTCGTCCAGGACACATTGCGCAGCAAGTAGCCGGTGACGCCGCCAGCATGCTCGCCAAGCAAGCGCATCAGGTCGGCGCCCGTAGGGGTCAGTTGCGAGGGAAACGGTCGAGAGTTGAGACGAACAATTGCCTGAGCAAGACGCACCGCTGCGGGAAACTTCGGCGGGGTAGAAGCATGACCGCCGGATTGGTCGACCGTCAGGCGAAGAGCTGCGGTGCCCTTCTCAGCAACTCCGACGACTGCCATCGGCGAGTCCACCTGTTCAAAGACGTCATCGACAATGGCACCGCCTTCGTCAAGAACGAGAGTGGGCCGCACGCCGCGACTTTCGAGAAGATCAACAATGGCGGCTGCACCGGTGCCGTGAGTTTCCTCATCGTGACCGAAGCACAGATAAATGTCTTGGGCCGGAACCAGTCCAGCTTCGAGTTGTGTCTCGACAGCCTCGAGGATGGCGACAACAGAACCCTTGTCGTCGAGCGTGCCACGACCCCACATCAGCTGCTCATCGTCTTTGCCGCTGAGCTCAGCAGCAAAGGGAGGACGCTTCCAGCCCTCGTTGGTGGCCGCGACGACGTCGTAGTGCCCCATGAGCACAGCGGGTTCGGTCGATGCACGGCCGCGCCAGCGGAAAATGAGGGAATGGTCCAGCACCGTTTCACGCTCGAGCCGGCTGTGGCACAGTGGATACAGTTTGCGCAACGTCTGGGCGAAACGGTCGAACTCATGCCATTCAGTAGTGGAGGCATCCTCCCGAGAAATGGTGGGAATTCGAACGAGTTCTTGCAGATGTTCGACAGCCAAAGCACTCTTCATACCTCGACTCTAGCGAGCGCTGGGCGGTGCGTGTTTTCCCGCGAGGGTGAAGGAAACGGAGACGCGATGACAACCAGAGGCAAGCAACACGCTCGAGTGCACGTGAACGTGGGGCGTGGCGTGGGTTTCGGCGCGCGGCTTGTGGCGGCGCTAGCGGTGGCGCTGGCGCTGGGCGCAGCACCTCTCACCGCGACGGCTGCCGAGCATCCGATCGTCAGCAGTAATGTCAGCGACGCGGTCACCAGCGTGGTTCACGCGGGTCTCGATGACTTTGTCTTCGATAGTTACGATGCAGAGTTCTTTCTTGATCGGGATGCTGACGGCCGGTCGACGCTACGCACGGTAGAAACGTTCGTCGCTATTTTTCCGGCCGATCAAAACCGTGGCATGCTCCGGGCAATCCCCAATTACTACAAGGGAGTTCCCGTCGAGGTGCACGATATTTCCGTGACGGATGAGACGGGCGCCGCACGACCGTTCGACGTAGAGAATGATGACGAGTTCACGCTTGTCACCAGCGCCGCAGCCTCGTTCGTTGAGGGGCCGCAGACGTACATTTTTAGCTACGAGCAGTCGAACGTTACAGCATTCGCCCCCGACACTAACGCCGACGAATTCTATTGGGACACCAACGGCACCGGGTGGAATCAGCCCTTCGGCTCGGTTGAGGCCACGATTCATTTAGGCGAGGGGCTCAGCGACGCTCTGGTGGCTGAGCCCGATTGTTATTGGGGCATCGCGCGATCCACGCAACAGTGTGAAATCGCTGCCTCCGATGCCGATACGTACGTCGCCGCGCATGGATTGCTGCAGCGCGGCCAGAATGTCACGGTCGCGTTTGGCTTTGAGCCTGGCACGTTCGTCGAGCGTGACAGTTCCTATTTGGCCTCCCCGGCGGGATACGGGCAGTCGGTCGGCTTTCTCGCTGCGCTGGGTGCCCTCGTCTGGGCGATCCGTCTGCGACGTACACAACTTGCGGATGCTGCTGGGCGTCCGACGATCATTGCTGAGTATGCGCCGCCGAAGGGAGTTTCGGTCGCTACCGCCGCTCTCGTGATCAATAAGCGCACGCGAGTGGTCGCCGCTCAGATTCTGGACTTTGCTGTGCGCGGTACCTTGCGTGTGCTTGAGCGGGAGTCGAAGGGGGCTTTCCGCACACGAACCGAGTACCGGCTTGAACTCGTTGATCCCACGAGGGTCGAGGGCTACGAGCTAGAAATCCTGCGGGCACTTTTCGGCAATTCCCTGCACCACGGAGCGATTCGGGAACTGAAAACAGCGGACTCCAAGCTCAGCCGTGCGCTCTACACAATTGTGCAGAAACAGAATTCTGGGCTGATCGCTGCGGGGTATCGACGAAAGGTGCCGGCCAATCGTTACCTTCCGCTTCTGGTGGCGGCGCTCGCGGCCCTGACCTCTATCGTTCTGGGTGCAGTGCTGATCTCGGGCTCGTACGGGTCAGCTTTCCCGTTCGTCGTCATCGTGTTCGCGATGGGGGTTGCCTTCGCGTGCGTGTTCTTGCTGTTTCGCTCGCCGCTCACCCCGGAGGGGGCGGAGTTACGGGATCATCTCGCGGGGCTTGAGCTCTATATCCGATTGGCTGAGGCTGATCGATTGCGCATGTTGCAGAGTCCGGCGGGCGCCCTTCGGGAACACAACGAGGACACCGGCGCTGCCGATGTTCTGAAAGTGTACGAAAAGCTTCTTCCCTACGCGGTCATTTTCGGTCTCGAGAAAGAATGGCTGACCGAGTTGGGCAAGTACTACGACGACGAATCTCCCGAGTGGTATTCAGGCTCGGGAGCGTTCAACGCGGCAGTCTTCGCATCGAGCATTTCGACAGTGTCATCGTCGATCGCTAGCTCCTACTCCGGAAGCGCGTCAAGCAGCTCCAGCGGCGGTTCCGGCGGAGGCGGTTCGTCTGGTGGCGGCGGTGGCGGCGGTGGAGGCGGCGGGGTCTAGCGGTTCCGGAGCGGCGAACTCGCGCATCGTGAGGCGGGTATATTCAAACGAGTGAGTGCAACGTATCCGAATCGTCCCCGCCGCGTAGCGTTGCCCGCCGCAATCCTCGCCGTACTCGTGCTGCTGGTTGGTGCAGGCGTGATCGGAACCGAGATCTTCACGATCGTGCGCTACGTGGTGAGCATCCTCGCGCTCATCTGCGTTGTCCTTGTCTGGCAGGTTCGCCAGTGGTGGTGGGCCATCGGGCTCATTCCGATTGCCATCGTCTGGAATCCGATCGTTCCGATTGAGATTGCAGACGTCCAACTTTTCCAAGGTTTGCACTACACCGCAGCCCTCGTGTTCATCGCCGTCGGCGTTGGGGCTCGGGTCACAGACCCCACAAGTCGAGGTTAATTCGCTCGGATAGCGCACTCCGGCGATTTTCTGCGTAGACTGATTCACGCATCCCTTGAGACCACCAATCGCATCGCAGTTGGGTCTGGCTCCTTTGAGTGGATGTTGTCACTCTATTGAAGTCCCTATCGTGGCAACGTCTATTCGTTCAACGGCTATGAATCCTCGTACCCGCGACTGAGCCGCTCGCCCTAGCGCCAGGAGAATAATTGACCACCTCGTCAAAGTCCGATTCCTCACAGCGCAATAAGCGACCCAAAAATTCGGGTCAGCGCCAAGCGGGAGGCGCCCAGCGCCGTCGTGCTCGTCCCGGTGATGACACCGGTGTGATCCCTGTATTGGCCCGCGCCGCGCGCGAGGTCGAAACGGCTGTGCAGAAGGGACCCCTCAAGCCAGCCAACCGTGCCCGCTTCCAAGTTGCGGCTCTTCTGCTGCGCGAAGAACGTGCTCGCGTAAAGACGGATGCGACCCTCACTGACTCTGAGCGTGCGAATGAACAAAAGCGCCTCGATGGCCTCGCCGGCATTCTTGCTAAGACCGCCGCTCGAGACACGAGCCTGCTTTCGATGTTGGGGGAGTCAGCACCCATCACTCCCGCAGCGAAGGCGCTGCGCCGCGACTTGCTCCTCGACGCCGGCGTCGAGCTGAGCCCCGATGAACTGATTATTTCCGAAGAACCTAAGCCCGTTGACAAGCAGGTCGAAAAGCAGGTTGTTCCGGCATCCGTTCGTCAGATGCAGATGGCAAACCCGTTCTTGGCTCCCGATTTCAGCGCGATTGCTCCGCAGAAGGAACACAGCAATCGTCTCGCTAACTGGGAACTCATTGATCCACTCTTTCGTGCGTTTGAGCACGGCTCCGGCGGCGGAGCGGCATCAATGGAGTTGCCAGAGGCCGCATCGCTGCGCACTCGCGGAAATCTTGAACTCATGCGTCACCAGGCGCGATTCGTCGAGGTCGTCAAGCAGGGTCACCGCACCTTCTTGCTCGCCGATGAGCCAGGACTCGGCAAGACAGCGCAGGCGCTGATGGCGGCGGAAGCCTCTAACTCGTACCCGCTGCTAGTCGTAGTGCCGAACGTCGTCAAAACCAACTGGGAACGTGAAGTTGAACTCTGGACTCCGGGTCGCAGCGCGACCGTTGTGCACGGTGATGGCGACACGGTAGACGCGTTCAGCGACGTCGTGATCGTCAACTACGAAGTTCTCGACCGCCACGTCGGCTGGCTCGGCCGTTTCGGATTCAAGGGCATGGTCGTCGACGAAGCCCACTTCATTAAGAACCTCAAATCTGAACGCTCCAAGCACGTTCTCAGCCTGTCGCAAAGCATCCGCGCCACCTACCCGAAAGCGCTTCTCATGGCGCTGACCGGAACCCCCCTGATCAACTCGATCGAAGACTTCCGCGCTATCTGGCAGTTCCTCGGCTGGATCGACGGCACCAAGCCGCTCGCGCCGCTCATGTCGAAGCTCGAAGACTCCGATCTCACGCCAGCCGATCCCGGGTTCTTCTCCGAAGCGCGCCGCGCCGTCATCGATATGGGAATCGTGCGTCGCAAGAAGGTTGACGTCGCTGCCGACATCCCCGCCCGCCGTATCGCCGATATTCCTGTGGAGCTCGATGACGACCTGGGCCGCTCGATTCGGGCAGCAGAGCAAGCCCTCACGGCTCGCCTTGTCGACCGTTTCACTCGAGTGCGCAAGCTCAAGCCCGACGTTGCTATCGAAGACCTCATTCGGGTTGTTGCTCACGCCGAACTCGAAGAGTCGAAGAGTGCAACCACCGGCGAGAACGTCTTCACGATGGTACGGCGCATTGGTCAGGCCAAGGCAACGCTGGCCGCCGACTACACGGCGCAGCTCGCTCGCTCCGTGGGCAAGGTCGTCTTCTTCGCCAAGCACATCGACGTCATGGACACCGCAGAAGCTCACTTCGCCAAGGTCGGCCTCAAGGCTGTCTCCATCCGTGGCGATCAGAGTGCCAAGGCGCGTCAGAACGCTATTGATTCCTTTGCCAATGATCCGGATGTCGCGATCGTGGTTGCGTCGCTCACCGCTGCTGGTGTTGGGCTCAACCTGCAGGCTGCATCCAACGTGGTGCTTGCCGAATTGAGCTGGACCAACGCCGAGCAGACGCAGGCAATCGACCGCGTGCACCGCATCGGCCAAGAGCTTCCGGTCACTGCCTGGCGCATCATCGCCGCGCACACGATTGATGCTCGCATCGCAGAACTCATCGACAGCAAGGCCGGCCTTGCCGCCCGTGCGCTCGACGGATCTGATGAGGCAGTGGTAGCCGAAGCCAACATCCAGTTGCAGGCTCTTTCGGCGCTCTTGCGTGACGCTATCAAGGAATAGCCGCACGTTAAGAAGTGGCTTTCTGGCCACGGCTTTCTCCTCCAGCGCGACTGGTCGCGAGCGTACACTTGAGGCGTGATCACAACGCTTGTGTGTCGCGCCAAAAATCAATGGAGATGAGAAAAAGAGTTGAGCAACACCTCTGTGCAAAACACCGCCACCCGTATCGAATCCGATTCACTCGGCTCGCTTGAGGTCCCCGTTGATGCATATTGGGGAGTGCACACGTTACGCGCGATGCAAAACTTTCCGATCACGCGTCGCGCTATCTCCGTTTACCCCGATCTTGTCCGCGCGCTCGCTCATATCAAGCAGGCAGCAGCACGCGCCAACGCTGAGCTGGGCGTTCTCGATTCGCGCAAGGCGCACGCAATCGATCAGGCCTGCCAAGAGATTCTTGATGGGGCTCTGCACGCAGAGTTCTGCGTCGGAGTAATTCAGGGCGGTGCTGGCACATCGACCAACATGAACGCGAACGAAGTGATCGCGAACCGTGCTCTGGAAATCCTGGGACACAATAAGGGCGAGTACTCGTACCTGCATCCGATTGATGACGTCAACCGCAGCCAGAGCACGAACGACGTGTACCCCACGGCGATCAAACTCGCGATGGTGTTCTCGGTGCGGCGGCTGCTCGTGGAGCACGAATTGCTCTCGCAGTCGTTCGGTGCCAAGGGACGCGAGTTCGTCAACATCCTCAAAATCGGCCGCACGCAAATGCAAGACGCCGTGCCGATGACCCTAGGGCAAGAATTCACAGGGTTCTCGCACACCCTCGAAGAAGACTACGAGCGCCTCACCGAGGTCTTGCCGTTCATGAGCGAGATCAACATGGGCGCAACCGCGATCGGCACCGGTATCACCGCCGACTCTCGCTACGCCGAGGCTGTGCGCCGCCACCTCACCGAGGCCACAGGCATTGAGATGAAGACCGCGTTCGACCTCATCGAGGCCACGAGCGACGTCGGAATCTTCATGACCCTCAGCAGTGTGCTCAAGCGATCTGCCGTCAAGCTTTCCAAGATTTGTAACGACCTTCGGTTGCTGTCGAGCGGCCCACAGGCAGGTTTTGGCGAGATCAACTTGCCCGCTAAGCAGGCCGGTTCGTCGATCATGCCCGGCAAGGTCAACCCGGTTATCCCTGAAGTCGTCAACCAGGTTGCCTTCAGCGTTATTGGGGCGGATGCCACGGTCACAGCGGCTGCGGAGGCTGGCCAATTGCAGCTCAACGCCTTCGAACCGGTGATCGCTCACTCGATCTTGCAATCAGTGATGTGGATGACCAACGCGTGCCGCACGCTGAGAGAAAACTGCATCGATGGCATTACCGCCAATGAAGAGCGACTCGCGGCGCAGGTCGAGACGAGCGTAGGCGTCGTGACAGCGCTGACGCCCTACATCGGCTACGCAGCGGCAGCAAATCTCGCGCATACGGCGCTCACGACAAACGCGTCGATTGCGCAGCTTGTTGTGTCGTCGGGGCTCATGAAGGAAGAAGACGTGAAGCGTGTTCTCACGCCCGAGCGTCTCAGTGGAACTTCGCCGATGACGGCAGCGATCTCGCTACCGTGGCTGGAAGAAGAGAAGTAACCACACCCTCAACCAGAAAGACGCCCTAGCTTCTCGAGAGAGGCTGGGGCGTCTTTGTGTGGTCAGGTCGCTCCTGAGCGACAACTGAGAACGGTGTGTGTGGCTTTACTTCTGAGCGGCCGGTTCGTCGTAGTCCTCATCGTCTTCGTCATCAAGAGGCGCGAGGGCTTCATCCCGTGCTTTACCCGCGGTAATAAAAGCGCGGTCGATGGCTTCTTCGCCGCGTTCGCGAAGCTCTGCTAGTTCCTTATTGGCGTTCTCGCGAACGTCGTCAGCGGTTTCCGTGACGCGACCGACGGCACCGCGTGCGGTGCTCGATGCACGATCGGCGAGTCCCTTGGCGGATTCCTTCGCGTTGTCGGCTAGCTCTTTCGCTGACTCTTTCGCGTTCTCCGCGAGCTCCTTGGCTGACTTCTTTGCGTTCTCCGCGAGATCTTTGGCGGTGTCGCGCGTGTGCTCAGCAAATTCGCGAGTGTTCTCGGCGACATCCTTCGCCTTTTCGCTCACAAAACCCGGCGTCGCTTTGGCAACGGCGGTTGCTTTGTCACGCACGATCGGGGCCTGAGTGCGGGCATATTCTTCGACCGAAGTGCGCGCGCTCGACACTCGAGGGCTCTCCCACACCTGGGTGGCTTTGCCCTTCATTTGGTCGTAACGTTCACGGCCGGCGCGGGCGCCAACAACGTATCCGACAGCGATACCGAAACCGAGGATGAAGAGTCTGGCGTTCATGACCCCAGCCTACGGTGACGTTGCCTTTCGCTCCACCTGTACGGGCCTCGATCGCCACAAGTGCATGCACGCGTAGCTTCGCCACGGCGCCCAGCGGCTCGAGTAAGCAGTGAGAGCCTTCGCGGTATCGGGCAGCCCCAACTCCCCAGCACCTTGGCGAACAACGAGGTCGCTGCTGAGCATGATGTCGGAGTTGCCGAGCACGCGCATCGCCATGTAGCCGGCGGTCCACGGGCCGATTCCGGGCATCGCCATCAAGCTTGCTGTGAATTCGTCGACAGGGGTCGAGACATCCAACTCGAGGTCTCCCGAGGCGATGGCTTCGGCGACCCCGAGGATGCTCGCAACGCGCGTGGCCGGACCCCGCAGAACCTGTGCTCCGGATGCCGCGAGCACGGCTGCGGAGGGAAACAGCCCGTCGCTGCCCAGTTCTTTCACGACGCGGGCATGCACCGTGCGGGCGGCAGCCACGGAAATCTGCTGGCCGATGAGCGTGCGAAAGAGAGTCTCTTCGGTGTCGACGCTGCCGGGGAGGCGCATTCCGGGAACGCGTGCCACGGAGTCAGCCAGCGCCGGATCGCTGCTCAGCGCGCGATCGATCGCGTGCGAGTCAGCGTCGAGGTCGAAGAGACGACGCACGCGGGCGACGAGTGGGGCGACATCCGAAATTCTGGCCAATTGGGCTGTGCAGAGGATGCCGTGGTCGCTGAGTTCAAGTCGCACTCGAGCGATGCCTCCCGGCAGCCGGATGGCGCGCTCAAGGCTGGTGTCGGTAGCAGTCTCGATGCCGGCAACGGCGTGGTTGGCGAAGAACGTCATGAGCCCGGCGCCGTCAAATGGGGCGCGAGTGGGCAAACGAAGCGTGAGCGCTGACGGTCGTTCGACGCCACCGTGGGGATGGGCTGCAGCGCCGCGGCGGGCAAGGGCGCGAAGTTGGCTCGGTGTGGTTTCGTACACCGCTTGAATGGTGTCGTTGAACTGACGGATGCTGGAAAACCCGGCAGCGAACGCAACGTCAGAAATACTGAGCTCTGTCGCGGCGAGCAAGGTGCGGGCGGCTTGGGCGCGGTGAGCGCGGGCGAGTGCGAGCGGACCGGCGCCGAGTTCGGCGGAGAGTACGCGTGTGAGGTGGCGGCTGGTGTAGCCGAGGCGTGTCGATAGCCCTTCTACGCCGTCGCGTTCGACAACACCGTCGGCGATGAGTCGCATGGCGCGCGAGGCGAGATCATCGTTGAGATTCCATTCGGGCGAGCCGGGAACGGCATCCGGCTGGCAGCGTTTGCAGGCGCGTAGGCCCGCTTCGTGGGCGGCGGCAGCGGTGCGATAGAAGCGCACATTGCGAGGTTTTGGCGCCACAGCAGGGCAGCTGGGGCGGCAGTAGATTCCCGTGGAGTGCACGCCAGCGATGAATTGACCGTCGAAGCGAGCATCCCGCGAACAGAGGGCGCGGTATTGCTCATCGAAGCTGAACGTGGGGGAGGACATGGCTTAACTCTGTCACCCCGGTTGGGGCGTGACCAGCGGAAATCAGACATCGTTACGGTCTATTTCCTCCACGCCACCCGTGCTCGATCACTCCGTCGGCGACAGTAACGAGTACAGTCGCACCGTGGAATCTTCGTGGACACTACTCACCGTTCTGGCGGCACTCTGGCTTGTCGCCTTCTCGGCACAACTCGCTGACTACGGCACTGCGCGCTTCGACCACCTCCGGCTTGCACGCGGAGTTCGCACGCGACTTCGCCTGCACCCCGTGGCGTGGACCGTGCCGGTCGCCGCTGTCGGCATCGTTGTGATGGCAATCGCTGCCGACTGGAGCACTCGACTCTTCTTCGCTGAGCCTGCCCAAGCGCCAGCGGCAACCCTCGTTGCGCTCAGCACCGTCGTTGTGGCTGTAGCGATCGTCGCGATTATTGCGGTCGTGGTGGTTCGTCCTCCGGCTGATAGCTATCGACTCGTGCGTGACGAACTCATTGAGACGACGGGATTGCGGATTCACCAGGACCAGATGGATGAGTTTCGCGCCCGTGTCGCTGCAATCGACGCCGCACTGCACAACGACCGGATTACGGATAACACGAAGCTTGCTGCGGTACTGCGTCTGAGCCTGCGCACACCACATCGGCTTATCGCACCGCTGCTTTCGGTTGCCCTCATCGTCACCGCAGCAGTCCAGCTGGCGCAGGGCACGCAGCCATCCTGGGTTCTTGGATTCACAATCATCGCGTTTAGCGTGAGCATCAATATTGGCGTATCAGCAGCACGCGCGTCCCTTGCGCTTGGCCTATCGGTTCGTTCGACTCAGGACGTCTACCGCGGCGAGCTCATGAGTTTGATCGTGGAGGCCGAGCGCTCGTCAAAGAAGCGCGTCGCGGGGCTCGGCGATCGCGTCACTCGTGCCCTCAGTATTCTGCGCGAGCAGCAAGAAGCCGAGTAGTTCTGGCGCGGGGAGGTGTTGCCCGCACGTTAGTCTCGTTGACATGACCGAGAGCCATTCTGCTTCTGCGACTCCCGATTTCACCGCATCTTCTGGACGATCAGCACCACACCCGACGGCGGCCTCCGCCGAGATCGCCGATCAGGCACGCCAACACCGCTTGCCGCCGCATGTGCCTCAGCCTCGGGGGCCAGGCCTGCTGATCCTAGGAATTCTGGGAGTCATCGCCCTCTCTTTCGTTCTTCTTTTCGTCGTTGTCTACGTGATCTCGGGCATCGGAACCGACGCTTTCGCACTCGGTGGAATTTTGGCCCTCGTCCCTCTCGCGGTGGTCTTTTTTGCCGTGCGGTGGATCGACCGTTGGGAACCAGAGCCTCGGCTCGCCGTAGCGTTTGCCTTCCTCTGGGGTGCCGGCGTTGCCGTATTGCTCGCGCTCATTGTCGGGGCCGAAATCGACAACGTCATCAATTCTCTGGGAGGCCCAGGGCCCGGCTACGAGTTCTTCTCGGCCGCCATCCAAGCGCCTGTCGTCGAGGAAGCCGGAAAAGCGCTCGGAATCCTGGTGATCTTCTGGGTTGCCCGGCGCCACTTCGATGGCCCGGTCGATGGCCTCGTTTACGCAGCGTGGATCGCTGGCGGATTCGCCTTCACCGAAAACATTCTCTATTTCGGTTCCGAACTCCTGAACGTGGGAGACAACAGCACAGGCATCCTGCAACTGTTCCTCATTCGCGGCCTCATGTCACCGTTCGCGCACGTGATGTTCACAGCCTGTACCGGCATCGCCTTAGGATTCGCAGTGCGCTCGAAGAGCAATACTCGAAGCGTCGGAATCTTTGCTGCGGGGCTTGGCCTGGCCATCGCATTGCACGCTCTCTGGAACGGCGCACTCTTTTTTGTGAATGATTTCTTCGGCTACTACGCGATCGTCCAAGTGCCGCTCTTCATCATCGCCGTCGTCATCGTGGTGTATCTGCGCCGTCAAGAGGAGCGCATGACATTCGAGAGGCTCACAGAATATGCGAACGCTGGCTGGTTCAATCAGGATGAGGTAGCGGTGCTTGCGACGTCACAGGGGCGTCGACAGGCGCTGGCATGGGCTTCGCGGAACAACAAGCGCGACACGATGAAGGTCTACATCCAAGAAGCAACGCGGCTCGCGTTTGCGCGTCAGCGCATCATTACGGGGCGTGATCGAATCGGCGCGATAGCGGATGAGGCGGTCTTGCTCGGCGCAATCGTCGAAGCACGCCATGCGCTCACTGGTGCGCCGCGACCGTAACGCTCGTATCGATTTGCTGAATCGCGAGCACCAAAACCCTAGTTGAACATCCGGAGCACAAAAGGGATGCCCCACACTGCCGCGAAGAGCGCGACCATCACGAGGGTGGTTGCAGGGATGCCAGCCTTGAGACGTTGACCGCGGGGAGCCACTAGGTTCACGCTGTAATCGCCGATTGTTTCATCGGCATAGCGACGTGACTGCCGCACCGTTTTTGTGCCAACGGTGTCAGCGATACCGAGAAGACGGCGGTGCTGGGCCGGATCAACAAGGTCAAATGGTTTCGGGGAATACACCAGCAGCCACTTGTCGACGACTTCCACGTCGTACGCTCCCGCATTGTCGATCAGCAGCGCCATCAGGTCGGGCGTGAAAATGTAGAGCGCATCGCGCTCGTATTCGTGGGGGCAGTAGAGGGTGAAATGCGAATTGAAATCACCCTCGAGCTTGAGGACCTGATTCTTTGCGAAGGTTTGGGGAAGGTTGCTCATGCCAAAGAATTGGTTATTGCGAGTGGCATCCAGAACCATGTGGGGCAGGGCACGGTCGAGTTCGAATGCCAAGAAACCCCAGTCGTAGGTACGACGGTTCTTTCCGGAGCCGGTGGTGTACCGGTAATTTCCATAGTCGAGCGCGCGGCCGACAACGCTTCGGAACCGATCACGAATCGACCGATTCCCGCCCTCGGCGAAGATCAACCCGGGATACTCGATCGTGTTGTCCTTCGGCGAATAAGCCAGATCGTTATCCGTGGCGAACTTGTTCATGCGGTAGAACCGCTGCCACGGACCGCCGTCTTTTCGCCACGCCCGCACCACGGTATAGAGCGCGCCCGCGGCAACGGCCACGACGAGGCCAGCGACGATAAGCATGGGTATGACCGGGGCAATGTTGCCGGTTTGCACGACGTTACGAAAGTCGTGCGCGACGATCAACGCGAACGGTACGCCAGCGAAGGCGATGAACGCGACGATGATGAAGCTCACCATCAGCACTCTGCCCAGAAGGTGTGCCTGCGAATAGCCGAATAGTCCGCGGTGAGTGGTCCTGAACTCCGCGACATCGTGCGGGTTCACGGGATAGATCAACCCGGAGTAGTCGATAGAGCGGAGCATCCGACCATCGTAGGGGCAGGAATGCTCTCTGCTGCAGCCTCCCTTTGGGGGTGATCTGCTCGGTCTTTGTCCCTTAACAGACTCATCGCCCGCTGGTGCGGCACTGCCTGCGACCTAGAGGGCGATGAGTTTTAACTGCTTTTAGATTGCCACTGAGTTTCGCTGAGCGCAAGAGTTAAGCGGCGAATTCATAGTCAAAAAGCGCGTACGATTGGAGGTCGCAATTTGGAGAGGACAGCTGATGTCATCGAGTGAGCTTGAACGTGAGCGGGACTATGTCCATGGCCTCTACCGACGACTAGACGCCCTGCGGGGAGCCGCTCAAGAACAGCTCGAAGCGGTGCGCCGGAGTGCGCCAGGTGGCACCCATCAAAACCGGTCAGAGCGTGACGCTTTCGCTCGCATCTACGAAGACCGGATCGGTCAGTTGCGCGAGATCGATGAGCGGCTTGCTTTCGGACGTCTTGAGCTTGAGGTGGAGTCCGAGACCGACGCTGAAAGCGACAACGCTGTTGAGCGCCCCGTCCGGTACATCGGCCGAATCGGATTGCGCGATGAAGATCAGCGCTCGCTACTGCTCGACTGGCGTGTTCCCCAAGCTCGAGCCTTCTACCAAGCAACTGCCGCGACGCCGTTGGGTGCCCGCGCTCGCCGGCACTTGCAGAGCAAGGGTCGCGACATCGTGCGCATCGACGATGAGATCTTCGACGCCGAGCTCCTTGAAACCGATGCAGCATCGCTTCAGGGCGAAGCAGCCCTCATGGCGAGTCTCACGGCAGAGCGCACCGGCCGCATGGGCGATATTGTCGCGACCATTCAGGCCGAGCAGGATGCGATCATCCGCTCCGAGCTACGTGGCGCGCTCGTCGTGCAGGGCGGTCCAGGCACAGGAAAAACGGCGGTCGCGTTGCACCGCGCCGCTTTCTTGTTGTACTCCCACCGAGAACGGCTCTCGTCATCCGGAGTTCTCATTGTGGGGCCATCGCGGTCGTTCTTGCGCTATATCGAAGCGGTGCTGCCTTCGCTCGGTGAGACGGGTGTTGTCTTGGCTAGCCTGGGGCAGCTCTATCCGGGAGCCGATGCGCGCCATGATGATGACGCGGCAGTGGCGCGGCTCAAGGGCTCGCTCGAAATGGCGGCGCTCATCAAGCGCGCGGTTCGTTCGCGTCGCGTCGTGCCGACTGAAACTCAGCGCATGGAGATCAACGGGGAGATCTTGGATGTTCCTGCCGACCTCCTGAAGTCAGCCATGCAGAAAGCCTGGGACTCTCACAAACCACACAACCTTGCCCGGGTGATCTTCAATAAGGCGGCGATCGCGGGCATCAGTCGCTTGCTTGCTGATCAGTTGCGCTCCCATGGCAACACGATCGACGACGCTGACCAGAAGTGGTTGCGCGAAGACATTCGCACTGCTCACGATGTCAAGGTTGCGCTCAACACCGCGTGGATGCCGCTGACGCCCCAGAAACTTATTAACGACCTCTATGCCCGACCTGGCTGGTTGAAGAGCCTCACGCCCCACTGGACGCCTGAGCAGCGCGAGTTGCTGCGTCGCGAGCGGGACGTGCCGTTCACGATCAGCGATGTTGCCCTGCTCGACGAAGCTGCTGAGTTGCTTGGTGAAGTAGATCTGGCCCAGACCGCAGCGGAACACGAGCGCAAGCAGCAACGTAAACGCGACGTGGAGAACGCAACGGCAGCGATCCGCAATATGGGTGTTGACGGGATGATCGATGCCGAGACTTTGGCCGAGGGTTTCGAAGCGAGCGTTGAACGGTCGACAACGGCGGAACTGGCTTCCGCCGACCGGTCGTGGACCTATGGGCACATTGTGGTTGACGAGGCTCAGGAACTGTCGCCAATGCAGTGGAAACTGCTGGCACGTCGCAATCCCTTGAAGTCGTTCACGATTGTCGGAGACATTGCTCAGGCGAGTGCTGCAGCGGCTGCCTCAAGTTGGGGCACTGCGTTGTCGGCTGAGATCGGCGACCACTGGCGTCTTGAGGAACTCACTGTCAACTACCGCACACCCTCACAGATCGTTGCGGTTGCCGAAGCAGTTGCAGTAGCTCACAACGTATCGATCACTCCTTCGCGTGCGGTCAGAAAGAGTCAGTGGCCGGTCGCCGTCACGATCACAACGCCGAAACAACTCGGTTCGAGTGTGAGCGATGTGGTGACGGCCGACCGTGCGATTTCGAGCGACGGCACTATTGCTGTGATCGTCAGTGACTCCCTCACGAGCACGATCGTGGATGCTCTGCAGCAGTCATTCGTCGGCGAGGTCGGCGAGGGTGCTGCTGGGCTCAACAAGCCCATCGCGGTGCTGACGCCGCGCGAGTCGAAGGGGCTCGAGTTTGATTCGGTAATTGTGGTCGAGCCACAACGCATCGTCAAAGAGATTTCTCGCGGTGCTGCGGCACTGTATGTCGCCATGACGCGGCCAACTCAACGCCTAGCCATTGTCGCGGCCGAGGGGCTTCCGGAAGGTATTCCCGAACCGTCATAGAGGGTGGTCTGAGTAGTTGACCCCCACTCGGGTATGCCCAATAGTGGGGGTTTCGGCAGATTCACAGGTTCGGCAGTATGTATCTAGAAGTTATTCCTCGGGGGAGGAACCTTCACTCGGGAGCGATTCTTCGCCACGAGTCGGGCCGGAGGCGGGGGAGCCTCCGGCCCAACGTATTTCCGCATGCAATCAGGTGCATGTGAGAGCTGGAGGTCTGCGTGCCGCAGAATAACGATCTTCGCGGCCGGATCGCCGGACAGTCGGCCATGGCCGCTGTCGTCGAGGCTCAATCACGTCGCGCGCCGCGAAGCGCAATCGCGCGGTTTATCGGAGTATCGCCGCTCTCTGCCGAAAGCCGCGCTCAGTATCGCGGCGCTGTCGGGGAACTATTGGTTGGTTCAATCCTCGATCGTCTAGGGCACGCCTGGGACGTTCTCCACGGAGTTCCGGTGGGGGAGACCTCGCTTGATCATTTTGCCGTCGGGCGTGCGGGCATTTTCGCGATCACTGTTGTCAACTGCCAAGGCGACGATGTCGCCGTCAACGGCGATGAGCTGGTTGTGGCGAAATCGCTGAGTGACGCCATCGTCCGGGCGCGAGAATCCGCGCGCATTGTTGCTGCCGCGCTCGCCGTCGCGCTCGGTAAAGAAGTTGACGTTATTCCGGTTCTCGTTGTCGTTGAGCCGGTGAAGTTGTCGATGCTTGCCGCACCCGCCGACGTTCGGGTGCTGAGCTCGATGCAACTCGAACAGTGGCTTGTTAATGTGGTTGCGATTTTCACGGGAGACGAAGTCGCCACGATCTCAAGCGCGGCAGAAGCGGGATCAACGTGGCCGCAGCCCCACCAGGCGGCGCAGAAAGCGCGCAAGCTCACGCATGCGTTCGTGGGCATTCACCACGATGTCAGGACGGCAAATTTGCGGAGGTTCCTCTGGGTGCTGGCCGCGCTTATAGTCACTTTTCTCTCGGTGTGGGTTCTCACATCGGTGCTGACTCGCCTCGTGCTGAACTAGCATCGCGGCGCGTCCGTTTCGAGTTCAATAAAACCGCGATAATTATTCACAGAAGAGATTATTCGCCCTACGCTGTGAGCGTGATCAATCTCCGGTGGTGTGGTTTCTACGTCGCTGTGGCGCTCATTCACGTCGTGAGTCTCCTCGCGGGCTGGGACGCTCTAGCGACACCCACCAAATTCCTCCTCATGCCGACACTCGCTATTGGTGTCGTTCTGGGTAGCGTGCGCCCGCTGCGGTGGCCCGATTATGCCTTTGTCGGTGCGCTTGCCCTGGCTTGGGTTGGCGATATTTTTGTGGCGGATGCCGCGAGCTCGAGTTTCATCATCGGCCTCGCCGCCTTTCTTGCCGCTCACGCCGTGTACCTTGCCCTGTTTTTGAGGGCCGTGCGATCTCGTCGCGTTCCGTGGGCGACTGCAGTTCTCGTTGTCTGGTGGGGAGGCCTTCTCCTTGTCTTGCGCGCCGACCTTGGACCATTTTTTGGGCCTCTTGCCGCCTACGGTGCTGTGCTGGCCGCATCCACAGCGTCGGCATTCGCGACAAACCGGTTGATCGCATCCGGAGCAGTTTTATTCTTGACATCAGATACCGCTTTGGCGTGGGCTCTTTTTGCGCCAGCTGCGGTGTGGTGGCAGTCGGATGCCCTCATCATGGCTCTCTATACCGGTGGTCAGTTTTTGATCGCGGTCGGCTTTGTTGTCGCACGGAGAGCTTCTCGCAACACTGCTAGCGTATCTGGGTGACTCCCGAGCCTTCTGAGCCTTCTGTGAACCGACGCGTTGCCGTTGTGCCGGTGGTTGTTGGGCTTGTTGTGCTTCTTGTCTTTGCGGTCTTTCTGACCGTTGTGATCACTCTGGCGGCGGCCTCGTCGACTGAGGCACCACCGGTTCCGGTCGCTGCGTCACCATCATCTGTCGCACCGCTCGAGTCGAGTTCTCCTGAACCGGAGTCGACAGTGATCGCTCCTGTCGGCGAATCGAGCGGCCATGAATGTGTCGATTTTACGGAGGAAGTCGAGTCGCTCGATATCGCGTTCGCTCAAATTCTGCAATCGGATCGCGATGAAGTCGCGGTAGAAATCGCGCTTACTGCGCCCGTCGGTCGGGATTCATCTCAGCTCGGAATCTACGCGGAACCGGATGATGGCGACCGCGCCTACCAATTCATCATCGAGCTCGACGATGGTGAGATCGATGAGGTGTCAGCCTACGAGCTGAACCGTGACGAGCGTGACGAGCTAGAAACCGATGACGCCTCAGTAGACGGCTCCACAGTTCGTTTTCTGATTCCGCGCTCGATTGGCAAGAAACTTGGCGACGAATGGTCGTGGTTCGCGTTTAGCGCAGAGGGCGAATCAACCGTCGACACGTGCCCGGGAACACCGGATGAGCCGGAGTACTTGCGCTTCGAACGCTAACCGCTGAGGGCGGCTCGTTGAGCTATGGATTAGTCATGAGTCCGCGGAGAGTTGCCCGTGGAGCAGTCGCTATGCCGGTGCGATAGCGCACGATTGACAGATGTCTCGCCGTCACATTCTTCTGAGTTTCCTCACGTTTGCTTATCTGGCTGTTGTGGCTCTCATGACGCTGACTTCCACCTCGGGCAATCCACGAAACAGCCTGCTTCACCAGCTCACCAACCTGGTGGATCGTTTTCCAGCAACACGCTCGCTGACGGTCACCGACGTCGAGTTCTTGGCCAACATCGCGCTATTTGTGCCCGTGGGATTGTTCTTCGTGCTGCTGGTTGGCTCACGTCGAGGGTGGCTTGCTCTCGCGCTTGCCATCGTGCTGACGGTGGGGATTGAGATCGTCCAGCAATTCATTCCCTCGCGAGTTTTCGATCTCCGCGACATCGTTTCGAATTCGGCCGGAGCTGCAATCGGCGTTGTGGTTGCTCTCTTAGGTGCCGCTGTCGTTCGGGGGATCGGTGCTGCCGGTGGTCGCCGAAGAGCCGTGGCGGCGTGATCTCAGAGGCTAGTGAGCGATGCACGCGCCGGTAGAAACGGTGCTCGTAAGGTTGGTTGCATTCTCGGCAACCGGCTGTACGGCATCCAGCGTGAGAGCGTATCCGACGTTGTCCTGTTCGGTGCTGCTGCCGAAGATAGCTCCGACGACGTCTCCGTCGAGAGTGAGAAGCGGACCGCCCGAATTTCCGGGATTAACCTGCCCGGCGAGGGTATAAACCTCGCGAGGTGAACCTCCGTCGCCATAGATGTCGGGGCTCTCAAAGGTGCTGATCTGCTGAACAAGGGAGGCGTGAGTGCTAAACGGTCCGCCGTAGGGATACCCCTGAATTGCTGTGCTCGTCCCCGGTCTGGCGGTGACGCCGAGGCGCAACGGGTCGGCGCTCAAGCCAGGGACAGCGAGCACCGCGAGGTCATTGACCGAATCGAAATAGACGATGCTGCTCGGCAGGACTTGACCGTTTAAGGCTTCGACGACTGGTCCAGTGGTTCCAGAGACCACATGGGCGTTTGTCATTACTCGCTCGGAGGCGATCACAAATCCGCTTCCAGTCTGGCCCTGACCGCACGCGTAGGCATTTCCCGTAATACGCACGACTGATTGGGCAGCAGCCGCGAGGGCTGGACTGTCGGAATCGATTGTCGGGATGAGAGCGTTGGGGTCGCCGAGCGGCGTGCCAATCACAGGCAGAGCCTGTTCGGTGAGCACGGTACGCCAGCGCGCGATGCTCGCCTCGACGACGTCTGGAGTGATGTCTTGAATTGTGCGGATGACCGTTGACGAGGCAATGGTGCGCGACAGTATCGGTACACCAAGTTGGGCGGCGCTAAAACTCACTGTGGAGATAACGAGGGCCGCAACGACGCCAATCACGAGTCCGCCGACCGCCCGGTTTGCTCCCCGCAGTGCGCTGGTTCGAATCTCTACGTGGATCGCTTTGCCCGCCGCGACACCGACAGCGTGTCCCATCGCGATGAGCCCTACGGCCACCGAGACGGCGATGATGACTCGCACTTGAGGAACAGAGGTGAGTTGGGATGCCGCGGGCGCGAGCAGCGTGGCAAAGAAGATGCCAACGCCAACACCGGCAATCACGAAGATGCCGCGAGTGAGCCCGATCGTGAGGCCATAGATGACATAGCCAAGCAGAACTACTACGAGGAGTAGATCGAGCAAGGGCGCCACGTTCATGGTCTTAGCCTAAAGGGCGTCGAAGCGGGAGGCGTCGAGTTGGGGCACAGCGGGAGGCGAGATATTCTCTGAGCGGACGATATGGGGGGATCCGGTGAGCGATAGCGCGCACAATGGCCACGCTCTGGCGAACCCAGCGCCCGACTATGGCTTCGGTCTCGGGATGTCAGCGTGCCTTCGCGCGCAGGCTGAGCACGAGCCGCGCACGTGGTTTCAGTCGCTCCGCGGAGTGAGCCCGCTGTCGCCGGAAGCCAATGATTTGTATCCGCACGGGGTTGGCGAGCTTGAGTCGGCGGTCGCGCTCGCCGCGTTGGGATCTGATTGGATGGTCGCGCACGCTGACGACGAACAGGATCAGAGCATCGGCGCCGACCATCTTGTGCTCGGCCCGGCCGGCGCCTTTCTCGTATGCAGCCGTCGGCATCCGGGAGACAGGATCGTCAATGCTGGCCGGATGATTCTCGTGAATGGGCACCGTGTGGCCTATGTGCGCGAAGCCTCTGCTCGCGCTGATCAGCTGTCTGAAGCATTCACGTTGTTGGGAGCGGCAGACGTCGCCGTGCGGCCGATCGTGGCACTCACCGGTGCAATTGACCTGATTCGTGGTCGGGCGAAAGCACCAGTACCAGTGCTTGCTCTTGGTGAACTCGCTGGCTGGTTGATCCGCCATGAGGCGGTGTACTCCCGCGCTCAGGTCGCGGCTCTTGCGCCGGTGGCGGGCCGGCTCACTGGCTGGCACGTGCGCCCGGCCATTACAAGCTCGAGCGTGCGACTGACTGCTCGTTTCGAGCGATTACGAACTGAAGTGGATGCTGCCCGCCGACGCTACCGGTTGTGGATTGTGCTCGGGGCAGCGGTTGCGCTCGCGGCTACCGTTACGATGTTGGCGTTTGCGATTCCCGCCATCATCGCGCTCATCTCGGGATAGTGCTTGTCCAGGGATAGTGCTTGTCTCGGGATAGTGCTGCAGGAGCATCCATTCTGCTAAGCTTTCAAGGTTGCCGTCCAACGGCCGCGGATTAAGAGAGCTCAAGCATTCAGCTATGGGCACCGCGCAACGACTAGAGAGGGGATTACCTTATGGCACTTGAAGCAAGTATCAAGAAGGCGATCATCGAAGAATACGCAACCCACCCAGGTGACACGGGATCCCCCGAGGTCCAGATCGCGATGATGACTCGTCGCATCCTCGACCTCACGGAGCACCTCAAGATGCACAAGCACGACCACCACTCACGTCGTGGACTGCTTCTTCTTGTTGGTCAGCGTCGCCGTCTGCTGGGTTACCTGCAGAACGTTGACATCACGCGTTACCGTACGCTGATCGAGAAGCTGGGACTGCGTCGCTAGTCGATTCGTCACACTTGCCAAAGGCCGTCATCGCAATGCGATGGCGGCCTTTGTTGTTTCCGGGAGAGGCCGCGATCTCGCGCTGACCCTGCGGGTTGGTTAACCAGAACGGGGTCAGGCGAACCTTGCGGCTGGCCTGACCCCGTTCGGTCGATCGAGAGTGCTCGCTAGATGGTTGCAGCCTTGGTGCCATCGGTAGCGTTCTTGGGCTTGCGAGGTAGCGTCAGCAGCGTGGTCAGGCTGACGGCGATCATCAGAATTGCACCGATCGCAACGAGGGAGAACACTCCGGCCGCTGGCAGAACGAACATGGCGACTCCAGCCGCCATGGAGACGATTCCGCTGACCCAGCCGAACCAGCGAGGGTGGATGGTGCCGCGTACACCTCCGACGAGGTCGACGATTCCTTCGAGAATCCAGCCGATTCCGATGACGAGGGCGAGCGCAACGAGCGACTGGAAGGGATTCGCGAGGCACAGGATGCCGGCGATCACAACGAGGAGTCCCAGGAGGCCGGTCGTCCAGCGCATGGGGGAATCAAGGTTGTTGGCGACGAACGCGGCCGTGACGCGATAGATGCCGGAGGCAATGAGGTAGATACCGAAGAGCACCGCGATGGTGAGCAGCGTTGCGCCGGGGAACAGCAGACCGATAACTCCGAGCACGAGCCCAATGACGGCAACCGCCATGAGTTGCCCGCGGTGCACGCGGAGCAAACCGGGAAGAAGGTCGTTTATCGAAGCGATGGGAGGTGTCGTGCTGTCAGACGAGCTCATGATGGTCCTTATCCAGAGTTGTCAAGTGATGCCTTACTCCGCCATTCTCCCAGCTTGATTGGCTCGGTGTGCAACTGCGACGCACCGGTTAGGCTCGAAGTATGTCGCGACGTGTTACTTTCTCCCAGCTCGGTGGGCCTGAAGTGCTCACCATTTCCGAAGTCACTGAACCTCATGCGGGCGCGGGGGAGGTGCGCGTGCGAGTCAAGTTCGCCGGCATCAATCCTTTCGACTCGAAGGTGTTTAGGGGAGCCGCAACCGCTGCTCCTCAGGATGTGCAATTTCCGAGCGGCAACGGCAACGACTTTGCCGGTGTTGTCGATGAAGTTGGTGCAGGGGTCGACGGTTGGACTGTTGGCGACGAGGTTCTCGGTGGCAAGGGCTTTAGTGGCCAAGCTGATTATGTGGTGGTGCCGGCTGAGAAGCTCGTACGCAAGCCCGAGGGCCTCAGCTGGGAACAGGCCGGTGGTCTCGACATCGTCGGGCGCACGGCCTGGGCAAGCGTCGAGGAGATCGATCTCACACCCGCCGACACTGTCTTGGTGAGCGCGGCAGCGGGCGGCGTCGGTTCCATCGCTGCCCAGCTTGCGAAGCTCAAGGGCGCGACAGTGATTGGCTCCGCTAGCGAATCGAATCACGAGTTCTTGCGCTCGCTCGGCATCCATCCCGTGAAGTACGGCGAGGGGATGGTCGAACGCATTCTCGAGATCAGCCCAGAGGGCATCACTGCCGCCCTCGATAACAACGGCCGCGAAACTGTGGATGCTGCGCTTGCGCTCGGTGCCCCGGCCAACCGCATCAACACGATCGCCGACTATGCCGCCCTCTCGGAATACGGTACGTCAGGCATTGGTGCAGCCGGTGCCACCCCAGCAGACCTTGCGGCGCTTGCCGCACTGGTTGCTGACGGCTCTGTGCAGGTGTCGATCGACTCTGTCTTCCCCTTCGAGCACGTCTCTGAGGCATACGCGAAGCTTCTCGAGGGTCACTCGCGCGGCAAGATCGTACTCAAGCTCTAAAGCATCGCCTAACCCAGAACTCTCCCTGCGCAGCGAGCGACTAGCCCCATTTTCCAGCTCCGCATTCTGGGCTTTCATAGCGGGAGCCATCGTTATGGCGTGGCTCGGCTGGCGCCGAAAAGTGGCTTCCGGTCCGGAGTCGGGTGGCCCGGAATCGGGCCCCGAGGGGTCGGCGACGACCGCCTCGGAAAACAATCGTTAAAGTTTTTGTGAGATTGCTGCATCCAAAACCGGGGTTCAGCCGGAAGTACTCCATGTAAGGCGAATTACGCCAGACCATGAGAGGACTAGAACAGTGCGAAACAAAATTTTTGCCGGTGTAGCCGCCGGAGCGATTGCCGCCGTAGGCGTCGCCATTCCCGCCAATGCAATCTCTGACACGACCGCAGACCTGTACGTTCTTCACGCCGTACCCGGCCTCACCGTCGACGTGTATGTCAATGGCGAACTCACCCTCGACGACTTCGAACCCGGAGATCTTGCTGGCCCCCTCGACCTTCCGGCCGACACGTACACGGTCGCGATCACCACTTCGGATGCTGCAGACGACTCGTCGCCCGCAATCGGTCCCATCGACCTCACTCTCGAGGGCAACATGAGCTACACCGCAGTGGCTCACCTCGACGAATCGGGTGACCCAACGGCGAGCCTCTTCACGAACGATCTCAGCACTATCGCTGCTGGTGAAGGCCGACTCACGGTTCGCCACACCGCAGCAGCTCCCTCCGTTGACGTGTTGGCCGACGGTGCAGCAGCATTCGAAAACCTCAGCAACCCCGACGAAGTAAAGGCTGACCTTGGCGTCGGAACCATTTCCGCCGCGGTCGCGCTCACTGGAACCACCGACCCTGTGATCGGCCCGGCAGATGTTGAAATCGCCGAGGGCATCAACACGATCGTGTACGCCTGGGGAAGTGCAGAAGACGACAACCTCGACATTGCTGTGCAGACCATCGATGGTCTCCACTCGAACCCTGATGGAGTGGATGCCGGCACCGCCGGGCTCGTCGCTGACAACAACAACGGGATCCTCTTCGCCAGCCTCGGTGGCCTCCTAGCTCTTCTTGCTCTCGCAGGATTCGCCGCGACCCGACTCACCGCAGCTCGCGCCGCGAAGTAGTCGCCAGCACAACCTCCACAGCACGACCCAGCAACACCAGCACTCACACACCCCAGCAAGGAGAACGTCATGGCCCCGAGAATCCTAGCCCTCACCGTCATGGCGCTTCTCCTTGCTGGTTGTGCTGCTGCCCCGGCAGAATCGATTGCTCCGACTGCGGTACCGTCTCCGCCGCCAACCGCGGTGGTTGATGTGCCTCGTCAGTCGAGCGAACTTGCGCCGGTAGCGCAGGTCTCTGCACCGATTCGTCTTCAGATTCCCTCTGTGGCGATCGACATCCAGATCGACCCGGTGGGAGTCCAAGATGACGGGTTTATGCAGATCCCCGAAACCATCACGGTGGCGGGCTGGTACCGCTACGGCGCTTCCCCCAGTAGCGACACGGGATCGACTGTGATCACCGCGCACGTGGACGACTTCATTCAGGGCGTCGGGCCGTTTGCCGCCCTCAAGGACATGCCAGCGGATGCAGAGATCATTGTGACAACGGAAGATGGTGTCGAGCACCGTTACGTTCTCGAGTCTGTGCAGAGCGTTGAAAAAGAGCAGGTTCCGCTCGATCAGGTGTTTGATCGTGCCGGGGCTCCGCGAATTGTTCTACTGACCTGTGGTGGACAGTTCGACGAAAATGTTCGACAGTATTCTGACAACGTCATAGCGATCGCAAACCCGCTATGATCCCTCACAGCAGGAGAACCATGACGGACGACGAAGCCGCAGACGAAGCCCGCATGACGCGCGCTTTCATCGCCGGCGACGAATCCGCGCTCGCTGAGGTGTACAACCGTTGGTCGTCACTTGTCTTCACGCTTGCTGTTCGATCGCTCGGCGATCAGGGCGATGCTGAAGATGTGACTCAGAAGGTCTTTGTCTCTGCTTGGACGGGACGCTCAAGTTTCAAGCCCGAACGCTCCAGTCTCTCTGCCTGGCTCGTTGGGATCACTAAGAACAAGATCGCGGATACTCATGAAGCTCGAGCACGAGTGCGCAGACTTCACGAGCAACTGGCCGCCACAACATCCCGAGGGGACGCAGTCGTGGAAGACTTCGACTTAGCGGACACGTTGATGGTGGCCGATGAGATTTCTCGCCTTGAACCAGATGCCCAAGCGATCATGAGATTGGCATTTTTCGACGATCTCACCCACAACCAAATAGCCGACCGTCTCGAACTACCTCTCGGCACGGTCAAGAGCCATATCCGGCGCAGTCTGCAACGGATGCGAACACGATTGGAGGCGACCTATGCGACACGTTGATCCGGAGATCCTTGCGCTGCTCGCCCTCGGTGAGCAAGTCGCCCTCCCTGAAGACAGTGTGCATGTCAGCGAGTGTGAACAATGCCGCCGCGAGATCGAAGTGCTTTCCCGTGCTGCCATGGTTGGTCGCTCGACCTTCGATGCTGGCGAGCTCGTGGAACCGCCGTCGCGCGTGTGGGAGCGCATCAGCGACGAGCTTTCGCTCGCGGCCGATCCTTCTGCTGTTGAGCCCAAAGTGGCTGTTGAGCCCGACGTGGCTGCGGGGCACGACCTAGCCACTACGGCTGATGTTGCTCCCGAGCCAGCTGATGCCGAAGTCTCCCCGGCCACGAATGTTCACTCGCTCGCCGAACGACGTCGACGCCGGCCGTGGATCGGTGTGCTTGCGGCGGCGGCGGCGGTAGCGCTCGTGGCGGCAGCAGGATCAGCGATCTGGGCGACATTCCAGCCATCCTCTCAGCCGACAATTCTCGCGAGTGCGACTCTCGATGCGTTCCCGGCGTGGCCAGATTCCAGTGGTGTGGCCACGCTCGAAGAGCTACCCGATGGCACCCGAATCATCGACGTGAATCTTGATGCTCCGACGACCGATGGTGGTTACCGTGAAGTCTGGCTCATCACGACGGATGCCACGGCTCTGGTGAGTCTCGGGATCGTGGAGGGCACGTCAGGCCAGTTCACGGTTCCCGACGGCCTCGATATTTCGAGTTACGACCTCGTAGACATCTCGGAGGAACAGTTCGACGGAGACCCGGCGCACTCCGGCGACTCCATCGTGCGCGGTCAGCTTTCGACAGAGGCATAGCGCGCTCAGCCGAGGCACAGGGCACGGTCGCCCCGCTAGTCGAAGTGGGCGGTCTCAAGCCGGTGCAGGGCGAGAGCGACAGACAGTCGGGTACGGCCGCGCGAGGTGCGCACGTCGAAACCGAGCTTGCCGCTCAACTCTTCAGCGCGGGACTGCACCGTGGAATGGTGGAACCCAAGCGAGGAAGCTGCTGCGCGCAAGCTCTCGCTTGCGGCCAAAGTGTCGAGCATGGTGATGATTCGCGGTGTCTCACGAATCACTAAGCCCACTGATTGCAGATCGCAGTTTTCGGGCGCTCCGGCAGGGCTTATCTCGGCGAGCAACAACAGCGAACCAAGATCGTCGCCGCACAGCACGGGCTCATGATCGGAGGTCAAGCGCAGCGCTGTGAGCGCCGAAGACCACGACCGAGCGAGATCGTGTGGTGCGGCAGCGATGCCGATGCCGGCTCGCGGAGCCGCTACGGCATCCGTGCTGAGCACGATCTCGGCGCGAATAGCGCCAGCGACAGTGGCGATGACAGCTGAGGGGTCGGCAGCAGCGTGTGCGGCGCTCGCCGGCTGGGCAATCACTCTGTAGCGGGTCGTGGAAACCAAGTGAAGCGCTTGGGCGGCCAACTGACGGTTCTCTCCACTCTCGGCGACATCGACGAGCGTTTCGACGGGATTATGGAAAGAATCGGCAGGCCCGGTGCGCTCGAACAGGATGCTGAGCGCCAACGCGACGCGTTCCAGAATCATGTCGTCGTTTGCGTGGACGTTGCCGTCGCGTTCGATCCATACGGTGCCACCGCCGGTGACGGGGCGTGATGGCCATGATCCGACAGCGCCCGGGTCTGCGCTGCGCCGACCGCGAGCATCGATGCGAAGGCTGAGCGCTGGCGCGGTGAGTCCGGCCGGGCATCCAGCAAGCATGCTCGCCCCGCGCACGAGTACTTCAGTGCTGGCATGACCAGCAGTGAGCGCATCGAAGTAGGAGATGACCCGAAGAGTTTCGCTTGCTTCAGGATCAAGCGCTTGTAGTCGCCCTGCTAGTTCTTGCATTCTCGTTCCGCCCTCTGTGGTTCGAGCCCTACTCTATTGCCGCCAGCGTGTGGGCGGCAGGGGCAGCGGGGAGAACTCGAACCACATCGGCGTGACCTGGGGCTGACGCTCTACATGCCGAGCGTGCGGCGCAGCCAGCTGAGCCGAGCATCTTGAGTGGCGATCGAGAGCGCGGCGAAAGGAGCGACTGAATCGTAACCGTGAAAGCCTCCCGGCCAGACATGGAGCTCGCAGTGTCCGCCAGCCGCCCAGATTGCCGAGGCGAAAGCCACGTCCTCGTCTCTGAACACTTCTGAGGTACCAACATCGATGAATGTGGGAGGCAGATTGCTGAGGTCGGTTGCCCGAGCAGGCGCCGCATAAATCGAAACCTGATCGGTGTTGCGGCGGTCGCCGAGCAACGCATCCCAGCCGGTGTCGTTGCTGCCGCGATCCCAGATTCCTGTGCCATCGATTTGATAGCTCGACACGGTGTGGTTGCGGTCATCGAGCATGGGATAAATCAGTACCTGAGCGGCAAGCTTGGGTCCTCCGCGGTCTCTCGCCAGAAGGGCAGTTCCGGCGGCGAGCCCTCCGCCGGCGCTTCCTCCGGAGATCACTAACTTGGCAGGGTCGATGCCTAGTTCAGCGGCGTTGGCTGCCGTCCACACGAGGCCCGCGTAGCAGTCTTCGACAGGTGCTGGATCTGGATGCTCGGGAGCGAGGCGGTACTCAACAGAGACGACTACAGCATCCAACTCCTCAACCCACGCGAGCATTGTTGCCATCCCGGTGAAGCGATCACCCATAACCATGCCACCGCCGTGGGTGTAGAAAATGCCGGGGCCGGCAACGCTGTGGTCGGCGCGCGCGAAGATTGACACGATCAGATCCCCGTCTGGTCCAGGGATGGACTGTTCGCGATGGGTGATGCTGCGGCCGTCGAGCAGAGCTGGAACGTCGCTGGCGAGACCAACCCGAAACGGTTCGATCATCTCTGGCGTGATCGTGGGCGGAAGCTGTTCGTTGATGACGCTGAGAATTGCGGCCAACTCGGTATCGAACGGCGGAGCGGGCTGAACTTTGTGCGAATTCATGTGACCTCCATTGGTCGGCATCACTTCGTTGTGACGGCGTAGCTCAACGCTAGCGGCGGCGGTGCGGGCGAAGAACCGCCACGGGTTCTCAGATCGACGCCGCCAACCCGCCATCTGGCGGTCTGGCACTGGAATTATCAGGAAACAGCACGGTTGAACCGGATAACTGATTCATCCAGACAGATTTTGGGAGACCGGAGCACACCATGCAGTTCGGAATTTTCACCGTTAGCGATGTCACGACTGACCCGACAAACGGCCGCACGCCCACCGAAGGCGAACGCATCAAGGACATCGTCACGATCGCCAAGAAGGCGGAAGAAGTCGGGCTCGATGTCTTCGCCCTGGGGGAGCACCACAACCCACCGTTCTTCTCGTCAAGCCCCACGACCACGCTGGCCTACATCGCCGCGCAGACCGAGAAGCTCATTCTCTCGACGAGCACAACGCTCATCACGACCAACGACCCCGTGAAGATCGCCGAAGACTACGCGATGCTTCAACACCTCTCCGATGGTCGCGCCGATCTCATGATGGGCCGCGGTAACACCGGTCCGGTGTACCCGTGGTTTGGCAAAGACATTCGCGAGGGCATCCCGCTCGCCATCGAAAACTATTCGCTGTTGCACAAGCTGTGGCGCGAAGAGTTCGTCAACTGGGAAGGCAAGTTCCGCACACCACTGCAGGGTTTCCAGTCGACCCCACGACCGTTGGATGGCGTGCCACCGTTTGTCTGGCACGGCTCGATCCGCAGCCCCGAGATTGCTGAGCAGGCCGCGTACTACGGCGATGGCTTCTTCGCGAACAACATCTTCTGGCCCAAAGAGCACTACATGAAGCTCGTGAATTACTACCGCCAGCGCTTCGAGCACTACGGCCACGGCACTGCGGCGCAGGCGATCGTGGGTCTCGGCGGCCAAGCATTTATGCGCAGCAACTCGCAGGCGGCGAAGGCAGAATTCCGCCCGTACTTCGACAACGCTCCCGTGTATGGCCACGGTCCGTCGATGGAGGACTTCACTGACCAGACGCCCCTGGCTGTGGGCAGCCCGCAAGAGGTCATCGACAAGTACGCCGGGATGCGCGAACACTTCGGCGACTACCAGCGTCAGCTCTTCCTCATGGACCACGCCGGCTTGCCGCTCACGACCGTTCTCGAACAGCTCGACATTCTCGGTGAAGAAGTTGTGCCGGTGCTCCGCAAGGAGTTCGCCACGAACCGTCCTGCCGAAGTTCCGGATGCCCCAACCCACGCCTCGCTCGTCGCTCAGCGTGATGCGGCTCTCGCCGCCTCCGCAGCCGACGCCCCGGCGACTATCTAGTTTCGCGCCCCGCCGCGCCCCTCACCGTCAGATCCAGAGAAAGAAGCACACCATGACCGACGTCAAGAAGATTGCCGTCATCGCCGCTGGACTCAGCCAGCCGTCGTCAACCCGTCTCCTCGCCGACCGCCTCACTGAGGCAACCGTCATCGACCTGCGGGAACGTGGCATCGAAGCCGAAGTGACCGTCGTCGAGTTGCGCGACCTTGCGCACGATGTGACGAACAACCTGCTCACGGGGTTCCCGAGCGCCAAGCTCGACGAAGCCATCGCCGCGGTTACTGGCGCTGACGGACTCATCGCCGTCACGCCCATCTTCACCACGAGCTATAGCGGGCTGTTCAAATCATTCATCGATGTGCTCGACCCGCAATCTCTCACCGACCTACCAATACTGCTCGGCGCGACCGGTGGCACCGATCGGCACTCGCTCGCAATCGACTACGCGATGCGACCGCTGTTCAGCTACCTTCACGCTGTGGCGGTGCCGACGGGCGTGTATGCGGCATCCGCCGATTGGGGAAGTGGTTCAGACAGTGCGTCGAGCACCCTTCCCGCACGAATCTCTCGGGCAGCAGGCGAGTTGGCGGCGCTCGCCGCGGTTTCCGATCGTTCCTCGCGGGTGATCGACCCGTTTGCCCTTCCCGAGGGATTCAGCCCCGTCGGGAGCTTTGGGGCGCAATAAAAATCATCCAGCGGTGGCGGGCGCGGGTGAAACCGAGTCCGCTGTCGAGGGTCTAGACGGTGGGGAATGTTCCACCGAGTACTTCGCCATCGTCGTAGATTGATCGCGGGCTGCCGATCACTTTCGGATCAGGAATCCCGACTACATCGTTGTCTTTGGTGGTGTAATCGAATTGTGCGAGCAGCCAACGCATCGCTTCGGTGCGAGCGAGCTTCTTGTCGTTGGATTTAACGACGGTCCACGGGGCCTGTGGGGTATCGGTATAGAAGAACATCGCTTCTTTGGCCTCGGTATAGTCATCCCATTTGTCGAGGCTCGCGAGGTCTGTTGGCGATAGCTTCCATTGCCGCACGGCATCGTGGGAGCGCGCGGCAAACCGTGCGCGTTGTTCATCCCGGCCAACCGAGAACCAGAACTTCACCAAATGGATGCCCGACTGCACGAGCATGCGCTCAAACTCGGGTGCCGAGCGGGTGAACTCGAGATGCTCATGCGGCGTGCAATAGTCCATTACGCGTTCTACGCCGGCTCGGTTGTACCAGGAGCGGTCGAAGATCACTATCTCGCCACCGGTCGGCAGGTGCTGCACGTACCGCTGGAAGTACCACTGCTTTCGCTCGCGTTCGGTGGGGACTTCGAGCGCGACCACCCGAGCCCCTCGCGGGTTCAAATGCTCCATGAATCGTTTGATGGCGCCGCCCTTACCTGCGGCGTCGCGGCCCTCAAAGATGATGACGACCTTTCGGTCTGTCTCCTTGATCCACGATTGGAGCTTGAGCAGTTCGATCTGAAGCAATCGTTTCTGGCGCTCGTATTCGCGGCGGGACATTTTGGACTCATAGGGGTGACCGTGCCGCCATGCGACTTTCGGTTCCTGAGGCGGCAGAACGCTGTGATCTCGAGGGGAGGGGGCACTCGTTGCGCTCTCACGCGAGACCGCGGCGGAGCTGGCTTCTGGTTCTGAATCACCGTTGGATGAGGTCATTCCGCAATTCTACAGCGTGTAGAAAAAAGTAGCTCGAAAAACTTAGCTCAGTGAGAAAAGAACTGAACTCACCGAGAAAAGCACTGAATTCACTGAGGGAAGCTTGTCGAGCTACGCGTCATGCAGCCGTGACTACCCGGTCTTGCGGCGGAAGTCGCGCTTGTGGTCAGCCCGGTCGTGGGTTCCTTGAATAGCTGATTCAGCATCCAGGTGTCCCGGTCGGTCGGTCTGCTTGCCCTGCTTGCGGTCAAGCGCCTCGCGGAACCTGCGCTTGTTCTCTTCGCTCGCAGAGGGTGTTTCTTCTGTGGGTTCCATACTTATCAGCGTAGGCCACCTCTATGACAACGCGCTGCTCGTCCGTGTCGCGCGCCAATCGCTGGGGGTTCACAGGCCCCCGGTGCTACGATTATGGGAGTTGTCCTGTTAGTTAGAGGGCAACGCACGGAGCAGGCTGGCAAGAAGCTGGTCACCGGTGGTAATTTTCCGAGTTGTTCGGAGGCTTTCTACTGTTGGCCAGACACGCGCCGCCACTCTAGGCATGCGCGTGAACCATCGCGTCCTTCTGCCCGCTCCTGCTCCTTGACGAGTCGCACACCACACGGGTGCGCGACGTAAAACAAAGGAGAAACCCCCGCATGGAGGGTCCAGAAATCACATTCGCCGAAGCCGTTCTCGATAACGGCAAGTTCGGCAAGCGCACCGTGCGCTTCGAAACCGGTCGACTCGCTCAGCAGGCACAGGGTGCCGTCGCTGCGTACCTCGACGAAGAAACAATGATCTTGAGCGCAACCAGCGCTGGCAAGCACCCGCGTGAAGGCTTCGACTTCTTCCCACTCACTGTGGATGTTGAAGAGCGTTCCTACGCAGCGGGCAAGATCCCCGGCAGCTTCTTCCGTCGCGAGGGTCGCCCATCCACGGAAGCCATCCTCGTCTGCCGTCTCATTGACCGTCCGATGCGTCCGACGTTCGTTGAGGGACTCCGCAACGAAGTCCAGATCGTCATCACCGTTCTGAGCATCGCTCCTGACGAGTTCTACGACGCCCTCTCGATCAACGCTGCATCGCTCAGCACCCAGATTTCGGGTCTGCCGTTCTATGGTCCCGTTGCCGGCATCCGCATGGCTCTGATCAACGACCAGTGGGTTGCCTTCCCGAAGCACAGCCAGCTTGCTGACGCTGTCTTCGACCTCACCGTTGCTGGCCGCATGGTCACCAACGACCAGGGTGAAGAAGACATCGCCATCATGATGGTGGAAGCAGAAGCTACCGAGAACAGCTGGGAGCTCATCAAGGCCGGCGCAACCAAGCCCGACGAGGCTGTTGTTGCTCAAGGACTTGAAGCATCGAAGCCGTTCCTCAAGCAGCTCGTCAAGGCTCAGCTCGAGGTCGCCAACAAGGCTGCCAAGCCTGTTGCCGAGTTCAAGCTCTTCCCGCCGTACTCCGACCAGGCGTACAACGCGGTCAGCGAAATCGCTGAAGCTGAGCTTCGCGACGTCTACAAGATCGCTGACAAGATCGAGCGCCAGACCGCTGACGACGAGCTCAAGGCTCGCGTCAAGGCTGAGGTTCAGTCCAAGGTTGACGCTGAAGAACTCAGCGAAGACGTACTCGGCATGGTTGGCGGAGCGTACAAGGCCGTCAGCAAGAAGGTTATGCGCGCCCGCGTACTCACCGAGGGAATCCGTATCGACGGCCGTGGCTTGAGCGACATTCGTGCGCTCGATGCTGAGGTCGAGGTCATTCCTCGCGTTCACGGTTCGGCAATCTTCCAGCGCGGCGAGACTCAGATCCTGGGTGTCACCACGCTGAACATGCTCAAGATGGAGCAGCAGATTGACTCACTGGCACCAGTGACCAAGAAGCGCTACATGCACCACTACAACTTCCCGCCCTACTCGACTGGTGAGACCGGTCGCGTTGGTAGCCCGAAGCGTCGCGAGATCGGGCACGGCTTCCTTGCCGAGCGCGCTATCGCACCGGTGCTTCCTGCTCGTGAAGACTTCCCTTACGCGATCCGCCAGGTTTCCGAGGCTCTCGGTTCCAACGGTTCGACGTCGATGGGTTCCGTCTGTGCTTCAACCTTGTCGCTGCTCAACGCTGGTGTGCCGCTGCGCGCACCCGTTGCCGGTATCGCCATGGGCCTGATTTCGGATGAAGTTGATGGCGTTACGCGCTACGCAGCTCTCACCGACATCCTCGGTGCTGAAGATGCACTCGGCGACATGGACTTCAAGGTTGCCGGTACGAGCGAATTCATTACCGCTATTCAGCTCGACACCAAGCTCGCTGGTTTGCCTTCGTCGGTTCTCGACGGTGCACTCAAGCAGGCTAAGGAAGCGCGTACCGCGATTCTTTCGGTGATCAACGCTGCAATCGATGCTCCCGACGAGATGGCCCCCACGGCTCCTCGCGTGATCTCGGTTCAGATCCCGATCGACAAGATCGGTGAGCTGATTGGCCCTAAGGGCAAGAACATCAACCAGATCCAGGATGACACCGGAGCCGACATCTCGATTGAGGATGACGGAACGGTCTACATCGGCGCTGTCGATGGTCCTTCTGCTGAGGCTGCACGCGCGGCGGTTAACGCCATCGCGAACCCGCTCAACCCTGAGGTTGGCGAACGCTTCTTGGGTACGGTCGTCAAGATCGCTACCTTTGGTGCTTTCGTTTCGCTCACCCCGGGCAAAGATGGACTGCTGCACATCTCTGAGGTCCGCAAGCTTGCCGGTGGCAAGCGTGTTGAGAACGTCGAAGACGTGCTCGGAGTCGGCCAGAAGATTCAGGTTGAAATCACCAAGATCGATGACCGTGGCAAGCTCTCGCTCGCTCCCGTTCTCGACGAGGCTGACGCAGAAGCAGCGGCTCCCGCTGACGAAAGCTAAGTCCCGCTAGACGTACATCACACAGCGCCTCTTCTCATTGAGAAGGGGCGCTGTGTCGTTAGCGGCACGTGGAAGTGTGCGCACGAAGAATTTCTTGAGCAAAAGACAGCCAGAAAGGGGGTAGTCACCCTAGTCTGCCCTTCGTTGGGGTGCCGCTATGTGGGGGATACCGCGCTATTGTGTGGTTGTGACCCGAATCACTACACCTCTTGATGCCTTCATGAGCGACATGCTCATTTGGCTAGAGACCGCATGGTATTTGTGGGTGGCCCTCGGCATTGTTGTAATCGTCGTGGTCGTCAGCGTGGTTGTTGCGAAGATGCGCAACCGAGGCTACGAACGCGTTCCGCATTACTACCGCCGCAACACCTAAGTCAAAGACTCCCGCGCTCTCCCGATTGCCCGTATTCCCGATACGGGATGTGTGACCTGCCTGCGCTGTCTGCTGCGCGCTTCGTGCGCGAGCTATTCGCTAGTGCTCGAGATGCCAATCAGCTGTGCGCGGGCGACGACATGGTCACGCAATGCGAACCCGAGCATGGCGGGAGTGCTTCCTTCAGCAACGTCCAGGCGTTCGACGTTGAGCGCACTCACGGTGAAGACGTAGCGGTGCGGTCCATGACCGGCGGGTGGGGCTGCTCCCTGAAAAGAGGTGAGCCGCAGCTCGTTGGGAAGAGTGATTGCGCCGTTGGGCATGAGCTGGGCATCCGGGTTGCCGGCGTCTTGTGGCAACGATTCGACGGAGGCCGGGATGTTGTAGGCGGCCCAGTGCCACCAGCCGCTGCCGGTGGGGGCGTCGGGGTCGAAGACTGTCAACGCGAAGCTTTTCGTGCCCGACGGGAAGCCGTGCCAGTGCAACGTGGGGGAACGGTCTTCGCCGCCGGCGTTCGCGATTCCGGAGCGAGCCCACTGCGGGAGCATGTCGCCCTCTTCGAAGTCGGGGCTCTCGAGTGCGAAGGTGGGCACTTCGGGTAGTTTCCAGTTGGGGTCATTCACGGTAACGGTCCTCTCGATTGCAAAAACGGCGCTGTGGCCAGTATGACGAGAATGATGCTTGGACGACACTTTCGAGCGGTGTGTGACCCGAAAATGACGGATTTCGACACGGACTAATAACGATCTGTCTGTCCTCTCTCCATTCACTCCGACGGCGACATATTCTTACCAAAAGCCTTGTGGGAGGCCGTTATGACGCAAGTGCACCCGACGCAATCACTGACGGGTTCCACTCGCGCGCGTCCAAGAACCGGGCAGCATTTCTCGACCAGGGTAATTGGGTCATCGGACCTCCGTGTTTTCCCCATAGCTCTCAGCGGGAACATCTTCGGTTGGACAGCGGATGATGCTGCAACAGCCTCGATCCTCAATGCTTTTGCCGACGGTGGAGGCAACTTCATCGACACCGCAGACTCGTATGCTTCTGGCCGGAGCGAGCTCATGATCGGAAAGTGGATGCGCGTCCGTCGCAACCGCGATCAAATTGTGGTGGCGACGAAGGTCGGAAAGAGCCGTGACAATCCAGGCATGGAAGCGGACGCGATCAAGCGCTCAGTGGATGCCTCGCTTGCGCGGTTAGGGACATCCCACATCGATCTTTTGTATCTGCACGTCGATGACGAGAGCGTCGACTTCGACGAGACTCTGCTCGCCGTCGATGAACTCATTGGCGAAGGCAAGGTGCGCTATTTCGGCGGTTCCGATCACACGGGCAACCGCCTCATTCAGGCGCGCATTGCGTGTGGCCAGATGGGGGTTGCTCCCATGGTGGCGGTGCAAGCGCACTACAACCTTCTTCACCGTAGCGAGTACGAAACAGGGCTCGCCCACGTGGCCGCCATTCAGGGGCTTGGCGTCATGCCTCGGTTTGCGCTCGCGAGCGGCTTCTTGAGCGGCAAATACCGCCAGCGTGCCGATCTGGCGCTCAACTCACGGGGTCACGATGCGGCGCAGTACTTGCGCCGCCGCGGCATCAAGATTTTGAATGCGCTTGATGGAGTCGCCGAAGAACAAGATGAGAGCGTGGCGACCATCGCGTTGGCGTGGCTGTTGAACAAGCCTGGAGTTGTAGCGCCCGTGGTGAGTGCTAGCCGTGCAGAACAGGTCCCCGAGCTCATCGCTGCGGCACGCGTGCAATTGACACGGCACCAGTCAGCCGAGTTGGATCGCGTCTCTAGCTTCTAACGCGCGCTCGTAGCAGGCGTGTTCTGGCATTGATCGCGTATCTAGCTACTGCTTCGATTCAGCAGTGAGCGTGCATCAACGGGCACGCGGGTGGGTCGCTAGACCTTGACCGCTTCGTCGAGAACGCGCTTGATCACGCGAGCCATTGCTGCGCCTGCAGCAATCGTGTCGCCAGCGTAACCGCCGGCAAGGGCGCCATCTTTAGCGAGCATGAGCTCGTCAGCAGCGTCGCCTGCAAAGGGATGTTCTGCGGCGCGCATGAGGTCGTAGAGCGACTCGTTGTACCAGTCGCGGTGATCAGAGATGAGTAGGCGAACCGAGTGCGTCGGGTCGGGGAACTCTGCGACAACGTTGAGGAACGGGCATCCGCGGAAGTCAGGCTTAGTGAGTTCTGCGGCGACCGATTCCAAGAGGCCAAGAACGGCATCGTGGGGGGAAGCGGCGTTGTCGATAATCGACTGAACTTCGGCTTCTACGGCGGCTCGGCGGCTCTTGACGTACTCAAGGATGAGGTTGTCTTTTGAGCGGTAGTGCTTATAGAAGGTTGCCTTGGTCACGCTCGACTGGGCGATGATGCGGTCTACACCGACGTTCAGAATGCCGTCTTGGTAGAAGAGTGTGTTGGCCGTCTCAAGGATGCGGCCTTTGGCCGGAGCGCGCTGCGCGGTCTCTGGTGTCTCAAATACCATCGCAGCGCACTCCTTCCGTGGAGGTTCGGATCAGGAACTGTCCCCACTATGTGCATCGCTAGATTCGGGTCCAAGCGATGCGGTTTGTTTTCACAACCTGAATTCGGGTCCGGGTTGTGTGGTTTACATCAACCGGTTCGGGTCCGGATGATGGGTTGTTGGCTTCGGGTGCCTACAAAGAACATTAGCATATGAGGACATACAGACAAGTCTGTCTGTCCCCTTTTTTTTACCCCAATATGGGGGACGGAATTCGACAGAATGTGACGCACCAACTCGCAGTACCAACTAATGACGTAGGCTCAGTGGTGATGAGCGACGCTGTAATTCTTCCTCTTGACCTTCCCGAACTGTCGTTCACCGCAACAGGCGACAGTCTCGTTCGTAGAACTGTTTTGCCGAGCGGTGTGCGCATTTTGAGCGAACAAGTACCCGGAGCGCGCAGCGCAACCGTGGGCTACTGGGTTGCCGCGGGCTCCCGCGACGAGCATCCGGAGACATTCGGAGCCACTCACTTCCTTGAGCACCTCCTGTTCAAAGGCACTGCTTCGCGGTCAGCCCTTGATATTGCCGTGAGCTTCGATGCTGTCGGCGGCGAGCACAATGCGATGACCGCCAAGGAATACACCTGTTACTACGCCAAGGTGCAAGACATTGACCTTCCGATGGCGATCGAAGTTATCGGCGACATGCTCACCTCGAGCCTCATCGATCCCACTGAGTTCGCTAACGAGCGCGGCGTCATCCTTGAAGAACTAGCGATGGCCGACGACGACCCCACAGATGTCGCTAGCGAGCGCTACTTCGAGGCTGTCTTTGGCGCGCATCCTCTTGGTCGTCCGATTGGGGGAAACCCCGACACCATCAATGCGATCTCGCGCGATGCTGTCTGGGATCACTACCAAGCGAACTATCGCCCACAAGACCTCGTGATCACGGTGGCGGGGGCTGTCGACCACGATGAGCTCGTGGTGGCTATCTCGTCGTGCCTCGTGGCGGCAGGGTGGGATCTCTCGGTAGAAGCGGCTCCGGTCGCGCGTCGCGACCTTTCTGCTAGCGCGCATTTTCCAGTGCTCACGCCGGGTCAACGACTGCATGTCACCCATCGCCCGATCGAGCAGGCCAATATCATTGCCGGCGTCGAAGGGCTCTCCGCAACCGATAGCCGTCGCGCGACGCTCACGGTGTTGAACTCCATTTTGGGCAGCGGTATGTCATCGCGACTCTTCCAAGAGGTGCGCGAGAAGCGCGGGCTTGCCTACTCTGTCTACTCGTTCTCGCCGAGCTACTCCGATGCAGGCGTGTTCGGCATCTACGCCGGATGCTCGCCAGAGAAAGTCACTCAGGTCACCGAGCTGATGCTCGAAGAGTTTCATAAGCTCGGCACCGCCCACGTCACCGACGAAGAGATCAGCCGGGCGATTGGCCAACTGCGGGGAGGGTCAGCGCTCGCGCTCGAAGACTCCGATTCCCGCATGTCACGTCTCGGGCGCAGCGAGCTTACTCTCGGTGAGTTCGTCGACCTCGACGCCTCCATTGCCCGCATCTCGGCAGTCACTGCCGAAGACATTCAGGAACTTGCCCAAGAACTCTCGTCGCGCCCCCTCTCTATTGCAGCGGTCGGGGCCGTCAACGAAGAGATGTTCTCAGGGCTTGCTCTCGGCAACGTCGCCCAGAGTTAGAACAGCAAAGGAATGATGATGGCGCATTACCTGTATCTCGTACGTCACGGAGAACAGCAGGACGCAGAACACGGACTACCCGATGGCCCGCTGTCGGGCAAAGGAGTTCGGCAGGCCCAGGCAATTTCGGAACGCCTGAGTGGTGTTCCCTTTACTCGAGCGTTCCATTCGCCTCTCCAGCGTGCAGAAGAAACTGCAGCGATTATGACCGAACGGATGCCCGCTCTCGAGTCTCAGCCAACAACGCTGCTCATGGACTGCATCCCCAGCGGCCCGACTCACGATATGCCCGCCGCCTTTGAGCCCTTCTTCGGTTCCGTTACGGATGAAGAGATCGATGCCGGGCAGGCACAGATGGAAGACGCGGTCAACGAGTTTCTGACTCCGGCACGCGAAGATCGTCACGACCTGCTGATTACCCACAATTTCGTAATTTCGTGGTTTGTGCGCGAAGTTCTCGGTGGCGACCAGTGGCGCTGGCTCGGGCTCAACCAAGCCAATTGCGGTTTGACGATCATCCGAGTCCGCAGCGCCAAGCCACCCGTGCTCGTGACCCACAACGACCTGGGGCACTTGCCGGCTGAGCTTCGCACCGGGCTGCCCACCGAACAGCCCTACTAGACCGTTCTGCTAGATAGCTCTGCGTCAAGAACGGCAGCGACATCGGGCGCCGTGATTAGCGCAGTGTCTTGAGGTACCACGTCGTGGCGTTCGAATTGTCGTTGTAAGGCTCACACGGCTCAAAGCCGCTCGAACGGTAGAGACCGCCAGCAGCGGCGAGACTTTCGTTCGTGTCGAGCACGAGTTCCGTGGCGCCCCATTCGCGCGCTCGTCGTTCGAGTTCGCTGAGAAGCTGGCGGCCAAGACCTGCACCGCGACCCTCCGGTCGCACCCAGAGGTGCTTCACTTCGAAGCGACTAGGTTCAAGCTGGCGGATGCCACCACACCCGAGTGCGGTGGCGCGCGGCTGCGCTCCGACGGTCGATGCTTCTGCTGCGGCGCCGGGGCCAACATCGGGTTCGAGATCAGCGCCGAGCCCGGGATCGGCTTCGATCACGAGGAATACCCCCTGCGGCTCCGTGAACTGTTCCGGTGTGGGGAACGTCGTGACATAGCCAGAGGGCGTCGGAAAGGTCTCAGCGCGGTAGCTGAAGTATTCCGTCAGAAGTTCGTGGGCAAGGGCATCCGTCACGGGAAGGGATCGAAACTGTGGCACAGCACCAGCGTACTCGCGGCGTCGTGGGGGAGTAGTCGGCGACGCTGCTCAGGATTGGTAGATTTGAACAATGACAACGAAAGTAGCGGTAGTCGGCGCAACCGGTCGCATGGGCAAATATATTAGTGGCGTCGTGGAGGCTGCTGCTGACTTCTCGCTCGTCGCCGCCCTCAACTCACGGTCTGAACTCAGCGAGATGCTGGCCGCAGACATCGTGGTGGATGTCACACAGCCGAGTGTCTCACCCTCGGTCGTCGATTTCGCGATCAGCAACGGCAAGAGCGTTCTTGTCGGCACGTCGGGCTGGAGCGAGGACCGCGTTCAGGGCTTGCGCTCGACGTTGACGGAGACTCCCGAGATTGGCGTCGTCATCATCCCCAACTTTTCTGTCGGCTCGGCCCTCGCGACGTCCTTTGCAACCGCCGCCGCTCGCTACTTCGACTCGATCGAAATCATCGAGAGCCATCACGCCGCCAAGGTCGATTCTCCGTCGGGCACCGCAGTGCGCACCGCCGAGCTCATGGCGGATGCTCGCTCAGAGCGTGGCCCGGCGTTGGCACCGCACGTCGATCAGCGCGCCCGGGGCGAGCAAGTGGCTGGCATTCCCGTGCACAGCCTGCGAATGACGGGAGTGATCGCGCACCAGCAGGTCATTTTCGGTGGTCCCGGCGAAGCGCTCACCATCGACCACCGCACAATGTCGCAAGATTCCTACGAGGCCGGCATCCTGTTGGGACTCCGTGCCGTGGTCAGCGCTACCGGCGTGACGGTTGGTCTCGACCAACTCATAGACCTCTCACCAGCATCGGGCGAACCCTCCGCATGAAAACACGCATAGCCGCACTGGTCATGGTGGCGCTTCTCGCGCTCTACATGATCTTCGTGATCAACTATTCGATCGTGCTCATCCGCATCGATCAACCCATTGCCAACGTCATGGGCTGGGCTCTGCTCGTGCTTCCGCTGATCGGGTTTTGGGCACTCGCCGCAGAACTATTTTTCATCTTCCGGGCCGAGCGCCTGCTCACCACTCTCGAGGAGGAAGGTGCGCTGCCGGACGAGGTTGTCGAGCTCTTGCCGAGTGGCCGCCCCGATCCCGTGACGGCAGATCGCGCTTTCGACCGCTATCGCACCGAGGCCGAGGCTGCACCAGAATCATGGCGTGCCTGGCTGCGCTTGGGGCTAGCCTATGACGCTAGCGGCGACCGCAAGCGGGCTCGTTGGGCGACGCGGCGGGCGATCGCGCTCTCGCGAGTCAAGCCGACGCCGGCTGCCTAGCGCACATCCCTAGTTGCGCTTCGCTCCCTGACTCCAGCTAACAGCTCGCAATTAGCCGCTACTCGACGAAAGCGTCGATCGCTTGTTCGATCGTGGTGTGGGTGAACTCGAACCCTGTCTTGGCGAGAGTGGTCGATTGCACGTTCTCATCGACCAAAATGAGGTCCTTTCCTGCGTCACCCAGCATCCGGAAGGCAAAGCTCGGCACGACAAACCAGTGTGGCCGTTTCATTATGCGGGCCAGAGTTTTTGTGACAGTTTTAGCTGTTGCCGGGGTGGGCCCCACAAGCGAAACAGCACCGGCAAAATCACTGCGCAGGAGATGGATAATTGCTGCAGCTTCATCGTGCAGGCTGATCCACGGCCAATATTGAGCGCCGCTACCGAGACGACTTCCGACTCCGAACCGTGTCAACAGGTTGAGGGGAGTGAATGCTCCGCCCCGGCCGACCACAATTCCGGTGCGGAACATGACGAGCCGTGTGGTGCTCGGTGTTAGTCGCGCTGCTTGCTCCCACGCGTAGACGACATCACTGAGAAATCCTGTTCCCTTGCTCGACTCATCGGTGAGCACTTCGCCGGGGCGGCTGCCGAAGTAGCCGACAGCCGACCCGCTGAGAAACACGGATGGCGGATTCGACGCTCGTCGAATCGCCTCGGCAAGCGCGCGGGTGCCATCCACGCGCGACCGCAGAATCTCGCGCTTATAGCTGGGCGTCCAGGGAAGTTTGCCCGTTGGTGCACCAGCGAGATTAATGACCGCGTCTGCGCGTTCGATGGCCCATTCGTCCACCGTGCCCGATCGTGGATCCCACTGGTATTCGCCCTCGGCAGTCGGTTCTCGACGCACAAGCTGCATAACTTCGAATCCCGCGGCGGTGAGTTGGGCTACCAGCTCTGTTCCGATGTAGCCAGTCGCGCCAGCAACCAAGACTCGAGAAATTGTGGGATGGGGAGCGGGCCCGCTCATTTTAGGCCAAGCTCGCTTCGAGAGTGATCGGGATGCCGGTCAGCGCTCGCGAAACGGGGCAGCCTTCCTTGGCTTCTGTCGCTAGGCGCTGAAAGTCGTCATCGCTGAGGTCTGCCACTTTGGCGCTCACGAGCAAGTGGCTGCCGGTGATGCCCTCGGCGGGGTCGAAGGTGACCGCGGCGGTGACTTGCAGGCTTTCGGCGGGCGTGCCATTTTCGGCTAAACCGTTGGAGAACGCCATGGCGAAGCAGGCAGAGTGGGCAGCGCCCAAAAGCTCTTCGGGGTTCGTTGTTGCTTCTTGACCTTCGGATCGTGCGGCCCAGGTAACCGGGAATTCTGCGGCGTCAGAGGAATCCATTGACGTGGTTCCTTTGCCGCTGAAGAGGTCGCCGAACCAGAGAGTTGTTGCTTCGCTCGTAACAGGCATTGCTGTCCTTTCGTCGACCTCAACACTATGCGCTGGCTATGCAGCGCGCATGAGAAAGCCGTGTGAAATCGGTGCCGTGAGTGGCTCGGTCGAATCGTGGTGTTTCCGGCTGTGCACTCAGTACTATTGGTTCGATGGCATCCACGATCGCAACCCCATATGAAGACCTGCTGCGCGACACGCTTGCGAACGGCGTAGCTAAGGGCGACCGCACCGGCACAGGCACCCGCAGTGTGTTCGGGCGCCAGCTACGGTTCAACCTCGCCGAGGGATTTCCCCTCATCACGACCAAACGGGTGCATTTCAAGTCGATCGCCTACGAACTCTTGTGGTTCTTGCGCGGCGAAAGCAACGTGTCGTGGTTGCGCGACAACGGTGTCAGCATTTGGAATGAATGGGCGGATGCCGACGGCGAGCTTGGCCCTGTCTACGGCGTTCAGTGGCGCTCCTGGCCAACACCGTCTGGTGAGCAAATCGACCAGATCTCCGAGGTCCTCGAGCAGATCAAGACCAACCCCGATTCACGGCGTCTGATCGTGACGGCCTGGAATCCTGCAGACATCCCGAAGATGGCTCTCGCGCCGTGTCACGCGTTCTTCCAGTTTTATGTCGCAGACGGCAAGCTGTCTTGCCAGCTCTATCAGCGCAGTGCTGACCTGTTCTTGGGCGTGCCCTTCAACATTGCGAGCTACGCGCTGCTCACTCACCTCGTAGCAGAGCAGACCGGCCTCGAGGTCGGTGACTTCGTCTGGACGGGCGGCGACTGCCACATCTACGACAACCACGTTGAGCAAGTGACCGAACAACTTTCTCGCGAACCGTTTGCGGCACCGCAGCTGGCGATCACTGCGAAGCCAGCGAGCATCTTCGACTACAACTTTGAAGACTTCGAGATTGTCGGCTACGAGCACCACCCGGCCATCAAAGCTCCGGTTGCAGTGTGAGCGGCACCGCGCGCCGCTCACCTGTCGCTCTGATCTGGGCGCAATCCGCCGGTGGGATAATCGGCCACGACGGCTCGATGCCGTGGCATTTGCCCGAAGACCTCACACACTTCAAAGAACTCACCCTCGGCAGCCCCGTCATCATGGGGCGCAAGACGTGGGACTCCCTGAATCCACGATTTCGCCCACTGCCAGGGCGACGCAATATCGTTGTCACTCGTCAAAAAGCGTGGGCCGCGAGCGGAGCCGAAGTCGCGCACAGTATCGAGGCAGCGATTGAACTTGCCGCGGCATCCACTGAACAGGGCGAAGCTGAGCAACCCGACACCGTGTGGGTCATTGGCGGAGCGGAAATCTTTGCAGCAGTTCTCAGTCACGCTAGTCGGGTAGAAGTCACCGAGATAGCGGCGACCTTTGATGGTGACACTGTGGCACCCAAAATCGGTGACACGTGGATGCTCGCCGCCACCGATCCGGTCGACGGCTGGCACACATCATCCACCGATCTTCGCTACCGATTTTTGCGTTACGAGAACCAAGAGCCTCAGCAGCGGTAGCCTAGAGGGGTGAGTAAAGAGAATCCCTTCGGCCAAGTCCTTGTTGCGCTCATTACGCCCTTCACCTCTGAGGGTGAAGTCGATTGGGCCGATGTAGAGAAGCACATCGATAGCGTGATTAGTTCTGGAGCTGACGGCATTGTTGTCACCGGCACCACGGGCGAGACGAGCACGCTCACTGACCCCGAGAAGATCAAACTCGTAGAGGTCGCGAAGTCGGTATCTGCCGGCCGAGCAAAGATCATCACGGGCGGTGGCTCAAACGAGACCGCCCACGCGATCGAGCTCTACAAAGCGAGCGAGAAGGCGGGCGCTGATGGCGTCATGATCGTCACGCCGTACTACAACAAGCCAACGCAGGCGGGAGTCCTCACCCACTTCCGCATGATCGCGGACGCGACCGACCTGCCCGTGATCATGTACGACATTCCTGGTCGCACCGGCATCCCGATCACGTACGAAACCATCCTTCGCGCCGCCAAGCACCCCAACATCCTTGCTGTCAAAGATGCGAAGGGTGACTTCAGCGAGGTGAGCCGTGTGCTCAACCAGACTGACCTCCTCTACTTTTCTGGCGACGACTCGAACGCTCTGCCTCACATGTCGATTGGTGCTTCTGGGCTCATCGGAGTCACCGCTAATATCGCGCCAGCGCCGTACCGTGTGATGGTGGATGCCGTCAATGCGGGGGACCTTGCAACGGCAACGGCCGCCCACCAAGCTCTCGAGCCACTCGTGCGTGCGGCGATGACCCACGTTCCTGGCACGGTTGCTGCCAAGTACATCCTTCACGGCCTTGGGCGAATTTCGAGCCCGCGCGTGCGCTTGCCGCTCGTCGGTCCCGAAGACGCTGAGGCAGCCCGTATCGAAGACGAGTTGGCTCTCGTCTCGGGTATCGAGGGGCTCGATCTGTCCAACTTTCGCCCTGACCGCAACGCTGCGGCTGGGGGAGCCTTGCCCAAAATTGCCGGGGCGACCCGCTAGGTTCGCCCACGCGGGGTAGGCTCTGCCACGGGCATGGCCCACATTTTTCGCACGGGGGCTGACGGCCCCACACATCTATCTGCAAGGTACTGAATGCCAGTTTCTATTTTTGATCCGCCCGCGCTTGAGTCGGGAACGCTCCGTGTCACCCCGATCGGTGGTCTTGGCGAAATCGGTCGCAACATGACCACGTTCGAAATTGACGGCAAGATCCTCATCGTCGACTGTGGCGTGTTGTTCCCCGAGGAGCACCAGCCCGGAGTCGACCTGATTCTTCCTGACTTCAGCTCGATTCGTGATCGTCTCGACGACATCCTCGGCATTGTGCTCACGCACGGCCACGAGGATCACATCGGTGCTGTTCCTTATCTCTTGCGCTTGCGCCAAGACATCCCGCTGATCGGATCGACTCTCACGCTCGCGTTGATCGAGGCGAAGCTCAAAGAGCACCGCATCAAGCCATACACGCTCAACGTCACCGAGGGCCAGAAAGAGAAGATCGGTCCCTTCGACCTCGAGTTCGTGGCCGTGAACCACTCGATCCCGGATGCACTCGCTGTCGCCATCACGACCGTGGCTGGAACTGTCTTGCACACGGGTGACTTCAAGATGGACCAGTTGCCGCTCGACAACCGCATCACCGATCTTCGTGCGTTTGCGCGTCTTGGCGAAGCAGGAATCGACCTGTTCCTTTCCGACTCGACCAACGCAGACGTTCCCGGCTTCACCCCCAACGAGCGTGACATCGGCCCTGTGCTCGAAGCGGTCATTGCTAAGGCTCCTCGACGCGTAATCGTCGCGAGCTTCTCGAGCCACGTGCACCGAGTTCAGCAGGTTCTGGATGCCGCGATCGCTAACAACCGCAAGGTAGTCCTGATGGGGCGTTCGATGGTGCGCAACATGGGCATCGCGTCAGACCTGGGGTTCCTCAAGGTGCCCGACGGGGTTCTGTTAGACGCCAAGAAAGCCGTCAACTACCCCGACAACCAGCTCGTGTACATGTCCACCGGCAGCCAGGGTGAGCCAATGGCTGTTCTGGCGCGCATGGCCAACATGGAACACCAGATTGAGGTCGGTAAGGGCGACACTGTCATCCTCGCGTCGAGCCTCATCCCCGGCAACGAGAACGCGGTCTACCGCGTCATCAATGGGCTTACGAAGTTGGGTGCCAACGTCGTGCACAAGGCGAACGCCAAGGTGCACGTCTCAGGTCACGCTGCCGCGGGCGAGTTGCTCTACTGCTACAACATTTTGCGCCCCAAGAACGTGCTGCCAGTTCACGGTGAGTACCGCCACTTGGTCGCAAATGCGAACCTCGCTATTCAGTCAGGCGTGCCCGCCGAAAACACGATCATTGCCGAAGATGGCACGGTCATTGACCTGAAGGACGGCCACGCGGCTGTTGTTGGTCAGCTTGATGTCGGTTTTGTTTACGTTGATGGCTCAAGCGTTGGCGAGATCACGGAGGCTGACCTCAAGGATCGCCGCATCCTTGCCGAAGAGGGTTTCATCTCCATTTTCGTTGCAGTCGACCCGCAAACAGGCAAGGTCATCGTGGGGCCCGAGATCCAGTCTCGTGGCTTCGCAGAAGACGAGGGTGTGTTTGACGCTGTGCTTCCACAGGTGGTGAAGGCGCTGACGGATGCTGCCGAGAATGGCACGCGCGATACTCATGCGTTCGCTCAGGTGGTTCGTCGCACGGTGGGGCGTTGGGTCAACACTCAGCACCGTCGCCGGCCGATGATCGTTCCGGTCATCATCGAAGCGTAGGTTTTATGGATGGCGCGGCGGCTTCGGCTTCCGCGCCATTTGTGTGCCCGGACTCTTTGCTCTGTGACCCCGTCTCGTCGGGGCCTTAGACGTCTGCACGATGGCACACGATGGGCTTGTTTTTCTGTGCTCGAGATGGTGTGATGTGAAGATTGCTCGGCTGTGTCGGCTGAGCGTCTTCAGAGTCGGGATGTCACATGAGTGTTGCGCGCAGGTGGGTCTTTCCCATCATCCGGATGATCATTTTTGCCATTATCGCCGCAGCGCTCGTGAAATTTGCTTTCTTCGGCGATGCCCTGACTGCCGACAGCCTCGAGTATCCAACGGTGGCGATTGAAGAACAGCACTATGAAGTGGTGACGGGAACGATCACCAACGATGTGGAGCTGACCGGGAGTATCGCCGCGGCCGCTGCAGTGCCCATTCCTGCAACGCTCTCGGGTGAGGTGCGCGAAGTTGCCGTGTCGGCCGGACAATCGGTGAAGAAGGGGCAGGAGATCCTGAAGCTGCGGGCTGAAGTGGCCAATTCCGATGGCACATCGGGAACTCAATGGAAAATCGTTGAGGCACCGGCAACAGGCAAGCTCGCCGACTTCACTGCTCTCGTGGGCTCATCGTTTCAGGTGGGCTCTCCGGTCGGGAACGTTGCGCCACCGTCCTATATTGTGAGCGGAACTGTGCCGTCAGAACAGCTCTATCGTCTCGTGGATCGTCCAGAAGAGGCGAGCGTCGCGATCAACGGTGGTCCGACGCCATTTACGTGCACGGGGCTCAGCATCGCGTTTGCTAGCGGCGACGAATCCGGTGCGGAAGCATCATCCGGGCCAACAGTGTCGTGCACAGTGCCGAGTGACGTCGTGGTCTTTCCCGGGCTCACCGCTGACATCACGATCGCAGGCGGGATTGCCGAAGACGTCATGGTCGTGCCGATCACCGCAGTGGAAGGCACTGCGCTTTCCGGCATCGTTCACTTCGTGATGCCCGATGGTACGACGGAGGAGCGAGAGGTCGTTCTCGGGCTGAACGACGGTATTAACGTCGAAGTAGTCTCTGGAGTCGACGTGGGAGACACCATCTTGCAGTTCGTGCCTGGCGCTGAGGCGACCGGCGATGAAGCCTTGCCAGACAACTGTTACTACGAGGGCACTGAAGTGGTGTGCTACTAATGCCATTGCTCTCGCTTGACGCCGTAACGCGCTCGGTCGAGTTGCCTGATTTCTCGACGCTGGAGATTCTCAAAGGAATCACTCTCAATGTCGAGGTGGGCGACCACATCAGCATTGTGGGGCGTTCGGGTTCCGGAAAGTCCACCCTGCTCAATCTTCTCGGCCTCATCGACAACCCCACCAGTGGTCGCATCGTGTTCGACGGTGAACCGCTCGAGAAGCTCGCCGGCAGCAAACGCGACCGCAAGCGCGGCAGAGATGTCGGTTTCATCTTTCAGCAGTTCAATCTCTTGGCCGGTCGCACCGCTCTCGAAAATGTAATGACCCCTTTGCTCTATGCCTCCGGGCGCCAATTTTGGCGACGTAAAGCTATCGCCGCAGAGATGCTCGACCGCGTCGGGCTTGGCGACCGGATGGCCTCGATGCCTGAAAAGCTCTCGGGTGGTGAACAACAACGTGTCGCTATCGCACGCGCTCTTGTTCGCAGCCCCCGCCTGATCCTCGCCGACGAACCGACCGGTGCTCTGGATGTCGAAACAGGCAAAACGGTGATGGCTTTGCTGGATGACGTTGCTGAGCAATCAGGCGCGGCTCTCATCACCATCACGCACGACCCGAATGTCGCAGCGCTGGCCCGCCGGCACTACCGCCTCGACGGTGGGGTGTTGGAAGCTATTGATGTGCGCAAAATGCTCGCCGCGAGTCTGCCGGAGGCTGCGCTATGAGCTGGTGGCGCAAGAAAAAGCCTGCGGATTCACCGGCTGAGCCTGTGGAGGCACCGAGCGAGCCCGCGGAACCACCGATCGAGCCTGCGGGACTGACGGCCGGGCCCGCGACATCCGCTGAACTCGTTGCACGCCCGAGTTCTGAGCTTGCCGTAATTCGTCAGGAGCCTCGCGGTGCCGTGGTCAGCGGTGTCGTTGGCGCAGTGGTTGAAGCGTGGGATGAGGTGCGCATCAATCGCACCCGTGTCTTGTTGAGCCTGATCGGGATTGGTGTCGCGGTGTGCGCGCTCGCCACTGTCGTGGGTGCGGGTACCGTGTTCGGCCAAGCCCAGACGGAACAGTTTGAGCGGGGCAGTGGTCGCCCCGCAACGCTTGCCGTGTATCCGCCGTACCAAGAAGGCGGAACGCAGAATCTTGATACAGCCACTTTCGTGGCCAGCTTGGAAAGCATCATCGATCGCTACCAGATCAGTCACGCGACACCGCTATTGCGGGGGGATATCACTGCCAACCTCGTCAATGGCACGCAGTTCACGGCTGTGCAGGGAGTGAGCGCTGCCTATGGCGTTATGCATCGCGTCGAGCTGGGTGAGGGGCGTTGGCTCACTGAGGAGGATGCGAACCGGCTAGCTCCTGCCGTTGTAATCAACGACGAGTTTTATGACGCGCTGGGTCGCCCCGATCTGCGCACCCACCCGACTATCGAGTTGGAAGGGGAAACCGCTACTACTGCCGTCGTAGTGGGAGTCTTCTTGCCCCAACCGTTTTCTACCGGGCTCACCCTCTCGATGCTGGCGGAACCATTCCGGGCTCTCATCGGAACCTCAGCGGGGCAGCAAACAGATATCAGCTATGAATTGTGGGTTCCCGAAGAACAATCTGCGCAACTGCAAGACATCATCACGCGTGACATGCTCGGCGACTTTGGGGAAGGGTGGACGGCGAACGTCAACCGAAATGACTATCTCGCCTGGGGTGGGCCCAGCCCGCTCGAGCCCCTGCAATGGGTCATCGGTGGCATCGCCGGCCTGATACTGCTCCTCGGTGGACTCGGACTCGTCAACATCTCTCTCGTGACCGTCAAGTACCGCGTACGGGAAATTGGTGTTCGCCGCGCATTTGGGGCCACCGCCGGTCGTGTCTTCTTCGCCGTGATGATGGAAAGCGTCGTCGCGACGGTTGCCGCCGGTGTCATCGGTGTCGCCCTCGCGATCGTGATCGTCCAGAATCCGTCGGTGCAAGAGCTGATCGCTCCCGGGGTTCAAGATCTTCCCCCGTTCCCGCTGGAGGCAGCGTTGATCGCGCTCGCGGCATCCGCGGCGGTAGGAGCTTTAGCGGGTTTGATGCCTGCTCTCGTGGCAGTCAGAGTGAAAGTCATTGATGCAATTCGCTACTAGGGCTGCCGATCGCAGAGCGGGCGTGATGAGTGTCGCTGCCTTGCTCTGACAGAGGCGCCCGGTAGCGTTGAATTATGGCTACGCGTACATCGTCGACCTCGCGCTCGGGTGCGTCGAAACCGCGCGCCAGAAACACGACGAATAAGACTCAAGCAACGAAACGATTGCCTCGCGGCAAGACGCCTCCGGTCGAGCCGGAAGGCCCTCTCACCAAGCTCTGGCTCGCACTCGCGCACATGGTCGGTGGTGCGTTCCGAGTTTTCGGTCGTGAAGAGCTCACTAAAGATGAGCGTCGCGACGGCGTACCCTTTCTCTTCTTTGTGCTCGCGATTGTTGGCGCCGTCGTGGAGTGGTTTAACCCCACCGATTCGGTAGCGATCGCCCTCGACGCGTATACCTTCGGTGGCCTCGTCGGTCGCGTGGCCTTCGCGCTGCCCGTTATCTTGCTGCTCTTGGCAATTTGGATGTTCCGGCATCCGTCAAGCGTTCATGACAATGGCCGAATCGGCATCGGCCTCAGCATTCTTATCGTGACTGTTGCGGCGCTGTGTCATGTCTATAGCAGCCAGCCGCATCCCTCCGAGGGCGCCGAGGCAATTGCTCGTGCCGGGGGAGTATTCGGGTGGCTTCTGGCCAATCCGCTGCTCTGGCTAGGCGGCATGTGGCTTGCAGTGCCGTTGATCGTGCTTTTGCTCGTGCTCTCCCTCTTCATTGTTACCAAGACCCCGCCAAACCGGCTTCCTTCGCGACTGCGTGAGCTTTACGCGTACCTCTTCGGCGCGCAGCTGCAGTCAGATGAAGAACGGGCCGCGGCGAAGAATTCGACGGGAACCAACAAGAACGATTCGGTTCAATTCGGTTCGTTGACAGACATCGGGCTTGGCGATGTCAACGACACGGGATCCTTGCCGTGGTGGCGCCGTAACAAGTCTCAGCAGACAGAAGACAAGGCATTCGACAGTCCCGTCATCTCGCGCGATCAGCCGACCGAGGTCGTCGCTCCCGTGTCAAAGCCATCAGTTGCTCCAGTTCAGCCGCCGGCAGCAAAAGATCTCACCAAAAAAGAAGACGAGTTTGGCGTCGAGCTGCTCGAAGATCTCCTCAAAGCAGAAGACGCGGTCAAGAAGTACGCGACCGGAGAAGTGGATGCCGCAGCCACCGGTGTGCGCGACGACGGCCCGGGTATTCTGCCCGGTTTCACGACCAAGGCCAGCGAAAAGGGCAATGCGGGCGAGTTCGATGGCCCGCACGAGACGACCCCGCAGTCCAACGCGGTGTATCGCCTTCCTCAGGCTGTCATGCTCTCGGCGGGAACCCCACCGAAGTCGCGCTCGGCCGCAAACGACGAAGTAGTCGCAGCGATCACCGAAGTGCTCAAGCAGTTCAGCGTGGATGCAACGGTCACTGGTTTCAGTCGCGGTCCCTCGGTTACGCGCTATGAGCTTGAACTTGGTCCTGGCGTGAAGGTGGAGCGCGTTACCGCGCTCGCCCGCAACATCAGCTACGCGGTTGCGAGCAACGAGGTCAACATCCTGTCGCCCATTCCGGGCAAGAGCGCTATCGGCGTTGAGATCCCGAATAAGGACCGCGAGATTGTGTCGCTCGGCGACGTACTACGTTCGAGCGCAAGCACGAAGAGCGAACACCCCATGACTATTGGTCTCGGCAAAGATGTCGAGGGCGGGTTCGTTGTTGCTAACCTCGCCAAAATGCCCCACCTTTTGGTTGCTGGTTCGACCGGTTCGGGTAAGTCGAGTTTTGTGAACTCAATGATCACTTCGGTGCTGATGCGGGCTAAGCCTGCCGAAGTCCGCATGGTTCTCATCGACCCCAAGCGTGTCGAGCTCTCGATCTACGCTGGCGTTCCGCACCTCATTACTCCCATCATCACGAACCCGAAAAAGGCTGCAGAAGCTCTTGCGTGGGTCGTGAAAGAGATGGATATGCGTTACGACGACCTGGCAAGTTTCGGGTTCCGTCACATCGACGACTTCAACCGTGCAGTGATCGCTGATGAGATCAAGCTTCCCGAGGGTAGCCAACGCAAGCTCAAGCCCTATCCCTACCTGCTGATCGTCGTTGATGAGCTCGCTGACCTGATGATGGTCGCGCCGCGCGATGTTGAAGACTCGATTGTGCGCATTACACAACTGGCGCGTGCATCAGGAATCCACCTCGTGCTTGCTACCCAGCGCCCCAGCGTCGACGTCGTCACCGGTCTTATCAAGGCAAACGTGCCCTCGCGGCTCGCCTTCGCGGTGTCGAGCATGACGGACTCTCGCGTGATCCTCGACCAGCCAGGTGCAGACAAGCTCATTGGTCAGGGAGACGCGCTCTTCTTGCCCATGGGTGCTTCCAAGGCCATTCGCGTTCAAGGAGCGTGGGTTCCTGAAAGCGAAATTGCCGAGATCGTGAAGCACGTAATTGCTCAGGCAGAGCCTGAGTACCGCAATGATGTCGCTGTAGTCGCTGAGAAGAAGCAGATTGATGCTGACATTGGGGATGACATTGATGTGCTGCTGGCGGCGACAGAGCTCATTGTCAGTACACAGTTCGGTTCTACCTCGATGTTGCAGCGCAAACTGCGTGTGGGGTTTGCCAAAGCCGGCCGGCTGATGGACCTGCTTGAGTCGCGTGAGATCGTTGGCCCATCCGAAGGGTCCAAGGCTCGAGACGTGCTCGTATCGGCTGAACAACTGCCTGCGGTGCTCGCTCGACTCCGGGGAGAAGACGAGCCGGGTCCTGTCGACGCGGTAGAAGAGTCTCTCAGCGGATACGATGAAGTAGAAAGCGCCTCAGACGAGGACGCCTGGAACTTGACCGATCGGGAGTGATCGCGTGGGCGACCAACCAGTTTCTGAATCCGCTCCGCCCCATCGCGCCAACGCATTTCGTGGCCGCATGATTCGCAAGGGTGACACTCCGGCATCGAACGCGAATATCGCCAACATCATCACGGTTGTGCGTATATTCCTCGCTCCGCTCTTCATCTGGATGCTGCTGCTTGATGACGGCGAGATGGGGCTCATCCGCTACTTGGCGGCAGCGCTCTTCATCTTCGCCATCGTTACCGACACGGTCGACGGCCAGCTGGCGCGGGGGCGAAACCTCATCACGAACGTCGGGATCATCCTCGATCCCATCGCCGACAAAATCCTCACCGGTGGCGCTCTCGTCGCCCTGTCGATTCTGGGCGAGCTGCCATGGTGGATCACGATTCTCATCCTCGTTCGCGAGTTCGGCATCACGATCTACCGTTTCGCCGTGCTGTCGAAGGTCGTTGTTCCGGCCTCCCGCGGGGGCAAATTGAAGACAGTTCTGCAGGCCGTCGCAATTTCCCTCTTCCTAGTGCCGCTGTTCACCGTGCTCGGCTCGTGGGTCCTCTGGCTCAACTGGTTCGTCATGGCAATCGCTGTGGTGCTCACCGTGTACACCGGCATCGAATACCTGTGGCAAGCATGGCGCCACACCCGCAAAACCAACTCAGGAGCGTGACCCTTCCCCAGTGACTACTGAAGAACTCGCCACAAAAATTGTGGCGATTCTCACCGAACAACGACAAACCCTTGCTCTAGCCGAGTCCTTGACGGGAGGTCTGTTGTGCGCGTCGCTCGTGGCAGTGCCTGGTGCATCCGCTGTGCTCAACGGGGCAGTGGTGGCCTACAACACCGCCATCAAACATCAGGTTCTGGGCGTAGACGCGAGCCTTCTCGCAATCCATGGCACGGTGCATCCGGATGTCGCGGCCTACATGGCCACCGGAGCGCGCGAGGTTCTCGGAGTAGGCGAGCAACAGGCGTACTTCGGATTGGCAACGACGGGGGTCGCAGGGCCTGACTCCCACGAGGGCAAGCCGCCCGGAACCGTGTTCATCGGTTTCGCGGCCACTGGCTTCGTCGAGACGAGAGATTTCCAGTTTGCAGGAGATCGTCATGAGATCCGTCAGCAGGCTGTTCAGGCCGCGCTGCAGTGCCTGTACGACTACCTCACTTCAGACCACTAAAGATCAGTTATCAGCGTGCCCGATAGCGGTGCACCGGCCGACCCGTAGAACCGTATCGGGGCTCGACGAGCGCGGTGCCCACGTGCACGAGGTGCTCAAGATAACGTCGTGCGCCGACTCGCGACATCCCGATAATCTCGGCGACCTCAGCAGCAGAGAGATCTGCGGGTGCTGTCGCAAGCGCCCTGCTGACGAGTTCAAGGGTTGCGGCTGAGAGTCCCTTAGGTGGAAGCGCCCGAGTCTGATGGGTGCCGAGAATGAGATTGTCAACGATATTTTGACTCAGGGTCTCGACTCGTCGAACGCTATCGAGCGTCTGGTACGAGCGAGCTACCTCATCAAGTCGTTCTCGGAGGGCTGTCGCGGTAAACGGTTTGATGAGGTAGTGCCGGATGCCGTTAGCCCGTGCCTGGCGCACACTCGCGATATCGCGTGCCGCCGTAACGGCGATTACCTCGGTATAGCGTGCCTGTTCGACCCGCAGCCGACTCAGCACTTCGAGTCCAGAGAAATCGGGCAAATAGAAGTCGAGCAGCACGAGGTCGGGATTGAGGCGGTCGATGGCATCGAGGGCAGCTGCACCCGTGTGTGCTTCAGCGACAACTTCAAATTTGTCATGGGCATCCACGAATTGGCGATGTAGGTGGGCTACGGCGAAGTCGTCGTCAATGACCAGGACGCGGATCGGTGCCGTCACAGCAATACCTCAGCTTCTTTCGCGTTCGTCTGACGCGCTGTTTCGGCAAACGGCAGACGCACGATAATGGTCGTGCCGCCAAGGGTGGGAGAGGTTGCCAGGAGTGCTTCGCCGCCGTGGCGATGGGCGATCCGTTCAACGAGGGTGAGGCCGATGCCTCGGGTGGCAGTGACCACTCCGGGAGGTGGTCCTTTGGTCGAGAAGCCGGGGCTGAAGACCTTGCTCCGCAGCTTTTCGGGAATGCCCGGTCCGTCATCCGATACTTCGATTTCGAAGCTGTGAAACGTTTCGAGGATTCGAACTCGCACTCGTGCTCCGGGGGAGCACGCCTCTGTCGCGTTGTCGACGAGGTTTCCGAGAACGGTGAGGAGGTCGTCGCGTGCCCCTTCGCCTCGAGAGTGTGTGGCGAGCGGTGACAGCGCCGATGACGAGTCCAGTTCGAGATTGATGCCTGACTCGTGCGCCCGCATTTGCTTCACGAGGAGAAGCGCGGCGATCTCGAGATCCCGGATTCCGCTGCCGTTGGTCACGCTCGACAGGGTTCCGCCGTCACCGACGCGTTCAATGAATGAGACAGCTTCGGACACATGGCCGAGTTCCAGTAGCCCGCTAATCACGTGGAGTTTGTTTGCGAAACCGTGAGCTTGAACCCGTAGGCCATCGGCGAGGTCGTTGGCGCCATCGAGATCGCGCATCAGCGCGTGAAGCTTTGTGTTGTCGCGCAGAATGAAAACAGATCCGAGCAGCCGGTCGTCGATCAGTGCAACATCGCACTGCACGAGGAGCACGCGTTCACCGACGAGCACGAGCCGTTGCCGTGACCCGTCATCATCGAGCATCCTCACAAGTTCGTCGCTCAGCACGTCGATTGCTGGGTGGCCGACGACGCCGTGGGGATCATCGAGGCCGAGAAGGTCCGCGCCTGAGTCGTTGATGAGTGCAATGCGACCGTGTTCATCGAGCGCTACTAGTCCTTCCCGCAGCCCGTGCAGCATTGCTTCGCGGGCTTCAAGCAGTCCAACGATCTCGTCGGGCTCGAGCCCATAAATGCGTCGTCGAATTACAGACGTCACCCATGCTGCACCCACCACGCCGAAGACTGCGGCGACGCCGATAGTCACGAACAACACAACGGAGTTTCCGAGATAGTCGGTGCGAAGATTCGATTCGAGGATGCCAACTGAGACGGCGCCGACGATCCGGTCGCCGTCGAAGATGGGCACTTTCACTCGCCAAGATTCGCCGAGCGTGCCGGTTTGAGTCCCGACGTAAATCTCGCCGGCGAGCACGTCGCTCGGATCTGTGGAGACTTGCTCTCCGATGAGTGCTGGCGTGGGATGAGATAGCCGAATTCCGTCGCTATCCACGACGACCACGTATGTCACATCGGATGCTTCGCGCACGACTTCAGCAATGGGCTGGACGGTCTCGCTTGGCTGGTCGGAGTCGAGCGCGGAGATGATCGCGGGAAGCGTCGCGACCGATTGGGCGACCGCAATCATCCGGTCACGATACGAGTCCCTCAGCTGCTGTTCCTGGAGCCATCCCGCCACAAACCCGGTGCCAAGCACAGCAACAAGCACGATCGCTAACTGCAGTAGTAGCAATTGTGTACGGAGCTTCATCGACCGGATCACTGCACCAGTGTGCCCGAGTTTGTGGGGCTGATGCAGTCTTGATGTCCAGAAATCTGGTTTCAGAAAGACCAAAACAACCGCTATGACCAGATTGTTCCGTTTGCCGGTCGCTCTCCCTAGCGTGTGGGGAGTGCTGCGGCTCGTGTGTGCCTGATGGAGAAATCGTGACCCGCATCTCGTCTACGTCAGGCGAGGCAGCCCAGCGCTTTATCTGTTCAGCTCAAGGAGGAGCAATGCACATTTCTTCGTTATCACAGCACCGATCATGGCGGCGGGGGGCCGTCACCGTAGCGGTCGGTCTGTCAGCTTTTAGTCTCGTGGGGTGCAGCACTAGCGGCACGACCGCCGACTCGGACGGTGAACCTGCCGCTTTGTCGTCAGTGAGTATTATCGTTCCGGCAGACCCCGGTGGAGGGTGGGACCAAACTGGTCGTGCTCTGGCTGAGGTCGGCACGAGCGAAGGACTCATCTCATCTGCCCCCGTCACCAACATTGGCGGAGCGGGCGGCACTATCGGTCTTTCGTCGCTTGCCAACGAGAGCGATCCGATCACCTTGATGCTGACTGGCTTTGTCATGGTCGGCGCGGTCGAGACCAACACTTCAGAATCGCGCCTCGAGGACACAACGCCGATCGCTCGCCTCACTGAGGAAGCTGGCGTGATTGTTGTGCCAAAAGAGTCTCCCTACGAGACCTTGAGCGACCTCGTCGACGACATGATTGCGAATGGAAAGGACGTCTCGATCACGGGCGGATCTGCCGGTGGAGTCGACCACATCCTGGCGGCGCAATTATTGAAAGAAGCCGGTCAAAGCTCGAGCGATATCAACGCAAAATTGAACTACATTCCGAATGCCGGAGGCGGCGAGGCAGTCACCCTGCTTCTCGGTAACAAGGTGTCTGCTGGCATCTCTGGCGTCAGCGAGTTTGCCGAGCACGTTAAAGCAGGAGAGCTCCGCGCCCTTGCGGTCTCCAGCGCCGAACCGAGTGAACTGCTTCCCGGAGTTCCCACGATTATTGATGAGGGATACGACCTAGAGATCACGAACTGGCGCGGAGTTCTTGCGCCGGGCGGCATCTCCGACAGTGAGCGACAGCAACTCATCGACTTGGTGACGGCCATCGCTGAGAGCGACGCTTGGGCGCAAACCCTGGAGGAAAAGGGGTGGAGTGATGCATTCTTGGCCGGCGACGACTTCGACGCGTATGTGACCGAGAACATCACCGATGTAACGGCAGTGCTCAAAGACATCGGGCTCATCGGTTAGTGATGACGCCATCACAGTCAGGCTCGTCCGGCGTGTCTACGCCGGGCGAGCCCCGCTCCGTTTCTGAGCTGAATTCCACTCCGCACGTGCCGGTGGGGGAGTACCTTTTTGCGGCACTCACGGCAGCGATCGGTATCTATGTGCTCATCGCCGCCAACTTCATCCGGATTCCGCTGTCCAGCAATACTCTCGGCCCTCGATCGTTCCCTTACCTCGTCGGAGCGCTGCTGTTGTGTGCTGCCATCGCCGTGTTTGTGGGCATCCGTCGCGGCCGACTCGGAGAAGCTGACGAGGGGGAGGATGTCGACAGCACCGTCGATACCGACTGGGTGACGGTGGGCAAGTTGATCGCTTTCTTCACCGCCCACGCCTACCTCATCCAGTTCATCGGATGGCCGTTTGCTGCCGCTGTGCTCTTTGCCGGTTCAGCGTGGACCTTGGGCGCCAAACGGCTCCGCTGGGCTTTCGCGATCGCGCTTGCGCTCGCGTTCACTATCTATTTCCTCTTCGGGCAGCTGCTCGGACTTTCGCTGCCCGCGGGGCCCCTTCTCGATTGGATCCCCTTTTTCTAATGGATAACTTTGCTCAGCTGATGGCGGGGTTTGCTACCGCTCTTCAGCCGGAATATTTGCTCTACGCGCTTTTCGGCGTTGTTGTGGGCACTGCTGTGGGTGTCCTGCCCGGTATCGGTCCAGCGATGACGGTCGCTCTGCTGCTTCCGATCACCTACACGCTCGACCCAGCTGCGGCGCTGATCGTGTTTGCTGGAATCTATTACGGCGGAATGTATGGCGGATCGACAACGTCGATTCTTTTGAATACTCCGGGAGAATCGGCGTCGATTGTTACCGCGCTTGAGGGCAACAAGATGGCCAAGAAGGGTCGAGGTGCTGCGGCACTGGCCACGGCCGCCATCGGGTCATTTATCGCTGCGAGCGTCGCGACGATCGGGCTCACTCTCGTGGCGCCGATTTTGGCGCGCTGGGCGGTTACTTTGGGGCCGCCGGATTACTTCGCGCTGATGATTGTGGCTTTTGCGACCGTAGGAGCGCTCATGGGAAAGTCGGTTTCTCGCGGAATGCTCTCGCTGGGACTTGGGCTCTTCCTCGGTCTCGTCGGCACCGAAGTTCTCACGGGGCAACAACGGTTCACGGGCGGCGTACCGGTATTGGCCGACGGTATCGATGTCGTACTCATCGCTGTCGGGCTGTTCGCCGTGGGGGAGTCTCTCTATGTGGCGTCGCGTCTCAAATCGGGGCCAGTCGCGCTCATCCCGGTAACTAAGGGATGGCGCAATTGGATGTCTAAAGAAGACTGGGCACTGTCGTGGCGTCCCTGGTTGCGGGGAACCGCTATTGGCTTCCCAATCGGCACCATTCCGGCCGGAGGGGCGGATGTTGCGACCTTCTTGTCGTATGCCGCTGAAAAACGTTTGGCTAAAAAGGGTCGCCGTGAACAGTTCGGCAGAGGCGCTATTGAGGGCGTTGCCGGCCCGGAGGCGGCTAATAATGCCGCGGCGGCGGGAGTGCTCGTTCCGCTGCTCACTTTGGGATTGCCCACGACCGCTACGGCAGCAATTATCCTTTCGGCATTCCAGTCCTACGGAATCCAACCTGGCCCGCTACTTTTTCAGAATCAAAGTGCGCTCGTCTGGGCGCTGATCGCGAGCCTCTACATCGGAAACATCATGTTGCTGATTCTGAACCTGCCGCTGGTGGGGATCTGGGTCAAGGTTCTTCAGGTGCCACGACCGTATCTGTATGCCGGCATTCTGTTGTTTGCGGCGCTCGGGGTCTACGCGATGAACTTCAACTACCTTGATGTACTGATCCTGTTGGTAGTGGGGCTCGTGGGATTCTTGATGAGGCGCTTTGGGTACCCCGTTGCGCCCATGGTCATTGGAGGAATCCTTGGGCCGATGGCAGAGACGCAGCTACGCAAGGCCCTTGCGATAAGCCAAGGCGACCTGAGCGCTTTGGTGACAAGTCCGTTTGCGGCGATAGCGTACATTTCACTCATCGCGTTTCTCGTTCTTGGACTGTTCCTTAAATCTCGTCAACAGCGCATGGAGAGTGCTCAGATCGACGTTGAACAAGTTAGTGCCCCGTAATGGGAATATACAGATGCTCTTTTTGATTGGACACTATGTACTCACAACACATATACAGATGAAATTGACTACAGTTTCACCACGGTAAGCTTTTCATCACTGAATTTAAGGGGAGGGTCCAATGGTTCTCGTTCGTCAAGAAATTGGGGACGTACTCCGAGACGTCCGTCTGCAGAAGGGCCGCACTCTTCGTCAGGTCGCTAGCAAGGCAAGCGTTGCGCTTGGCTACCTCAGTGAAGTTGAACGTGGTCAGAAAGAGGCTAGTTCTGAAATTCTTGCCTCGGTAGCTGAAGCTCTCGACACGCCTATCTCCGTGATTATGCGCGAGGTTGGCGACCGTCTTGCTGTCATCGAAGGCGCGACCACGATTCCGGATACTCTGCCAGACGAACTCGTCGCAGAGTTCGATTCGAATCTGGTTTCGCGCTAACCCCATCACGTCGGCGTCATCACGTCAGTGCCCCGTTCCGGTGTGGAGCGGGGCATTCGTGCGTTCTGCGCGCTGTTGTCGCGTTTAGGGTGGAGTCATGCGATTGAGTGAGTTCTGGTTGGCTGTCTCCGATGAATTCGGCGAGGCTTACGGCCGCGTTCTCGTCGATGATCAAGTGCTCGGTTCCGTTGGCGGCGTTACTGCGTCGCAGGCGCTCTCGCGTGGTGTCCCCGCGAAGCAGGTGTGGGCGGCGCTGTGCGATGCCATGGATGTTCCCGCGGATCGCCGCTATGGCGTTGGGCAGCGCGAGCCTAAGAAGTAATCTTTTCGCTCCTGCGTGGCGTGTTCGAACATTTGTTCGATATTGTTAGTCTTCTCCCTAACATCCTTTCGAATATTGAGATTGGATGAGTTACGCACGTCGCTTCTCTGGAATGTCAGAGCATGCCCGTAGCGTGGCATTAGCAACACAGCCTTTGTCGGGAGGTTGCGGGCCTTGCATCATCGGTCCACACCAATCACGACAGCCTATGGGCAGCAACCTACGACCACTGGAGAAGAAACAATGCCATCAGTAGCAGACCGCGAGAAGTCCCTTGAAACTGCTCTCGCTCAAATCGACCGTCAATTCGGCAAGGGCTCAGTTATGCGCCTCGGCAGCGATGAGCGCGCTCCGGTGGAGGTTATTCCCACCGGCTCGATCGCTTTGGACGTCGCGCTCGGCATAGGCGGGCTTCCTCGCGGTCGTATCGTCGAGATTTACGGTCCGGAATCCTCGGGTAAGACCACGCTCACCTTGCACGCCATCGCTAATGCCCAGCGCAATGGTGGAATCGCAGCCTTCATCGACGCCGAGCACGCGCTCGATCCTGAGTACGCAGCGAAGCTTGGTGTCGACATCGATGCGCTTCTCGTCTCGCAGCCCGACACCGGTGAGCAGGCGCTTGAAATCGCCGACATGCTGGTGCGAAGTGGTTCGATCGATTTGATCGTTATTGACTCGGTTGCTGCTCTGGTTCCGCGTGCGGAAATCGAAGGTGAGATGGGTGACACTCACGTAGGCCTTCAGGCTCGACTCATGTCGCAAGCGCTGCGTAAGCTCACCGGTGGCCTGAGCCAGACCAACACGACCATGATCTTCATTAACCAACTGCGTGAAAAGATCGGTGTGTTCTTCGGTAGCCCCGAAACCACCGCCGGCGGTAAGGCGCTTAAGTTCTACGCGTCAGTACGCCTCGACATCCGTCGTATCGAAACGCTTAAAGACGGCACGGATGCGGTGGGTAACCGCACGCGGGTCAAGGTCGTGAAGAACAAGATGGCGCCACCCTTCAAACAGGCGGAATTCGACATCCTCTACGGCATCGGAATCTCCCGTGAAGGTAGCCTCATCGACTTTGGTGTCGACCATGAGATCGTGCGCAAGTCAGGCGCGTGGTACACCTACGAGGGCGACCAGCTTGGCCAGGGCAAAGAGAAGTCTCGTGCTTTCCTGCTCCAAAATCCTGCTATTGCGCTGGAGATTGAGCAGAAGATCATGCGCAAGCTCGGTGTGGGTGCCGAAGCTAAGGCTGCAAACGCTAGCGAAGCGAAAGCGGTTGCTGACGCTGCTGCACTCGCGGAGAAGGCAGCAAAGGCGAGCGCTAAGGCTGACGCCAAAGCTGATGGCCCCACACTGCCGGTAGCGGCTAAGACTGCTGCCGCGCCGCTCAAAAAGGCTTCTGGACAGTAGGAATACTGTGAATTCCTCCGACGACGATTACATCGCCCCCGTCATCAACCTCTTTGCTGACAGGTCAAGCGCCGCGCATGCAGACGTGGTGGAGCCGGCGTCGGAGGAATCCTCCCCAGAAGAAGAATGGGCAGCAGAGCCGGCCGCAGAACCCCTTGCCGTGCTTCGTGCCTTACCAACAATGCGTGATTTCAGCTCGTCTCACGACGAAGAGGAACCACCGCTAGAAACTCGTCGGGAACCGCGATTCGTCGCTGACCCAGTATTTTCAGAAGCAGCGGTTGCGGCGGACCACCCCGCGAACGGATCCGCGACAGCAGAATCGCACGATGGCTCATCGCGAAAGGCCCGTAAGCAAGCTCGGGATGGCTTCTCCGAGATCAGCCGGGTCAGCATGCGGGCGCTCGCGCGACGCGGAATGTCATCGCACGAGATGACGCAGTTTCTTGGAACGCGTGAATTTGAGTCTGAGGAGATCGAGGCAGAGATCGAACGTCTCGAAGGATCCGCGCTCCTCGACGATGCTGCCCTCGCCGAAACACTCACCCGCACATTGCGCGAACGTAAAGGCCTAGGCTCGGGCGGAATCATCGCGGAGCTTCGGCGTCGAAAGATCGACCAGGAACACATTGATGCGGTCGTTGACTTCGAACGTGACGAAGAACAAGAACGTGCAAACGAAGTCGCACTCAAACGCGCTCCGCAACTGCGTTCTCTCGACAACGAAACGGCCAAGCGCCGACTCAGCGGATTTCTGCTTCGTAGAGGCTACTCGGGCTCTGTCGTCTCCTCTGCAGTCACCACAGCGCTGGCGCCGGGTGGCGGGGCATCGTCCCACGGTCCGCGCTTTCGCTGAAGATTTGGCACCCTCTAGCTCGCTAGACCCGGGGACGGTAAGCCGAGGGCATGTGCCCGTAACTGAGAGTGACCATAAGCGTCTGTCAACTCTGCTCAGTGCTGAGGCTTAAGGTGGAACACATGATTGACGAAAAACTGGCGACCCCGCGCAGCTACGAAGTGCGCACCTACGGGTGCCAGATGAATGTGCACGATTCAGAACGCCTGAGTGGTTCGCTGGAGGCCGCCGGCTATGTGCGGGCCACCGATGGTCAGGCCGACGTTGTTGTTATCAATACGTGTGCTGTGCGTGAGAACGCCGACAACAAGTTGTACGGCAACCTTGGCATGTTGGCGAGCGTCAAGAAAGAACACGACGGCATGCAAATTGCCGTAGGCGGTTGCCTTGCCCAGAAGGATCAAGGAGTCATCCTTGAAAAAGCACCGTGGGTCGATGTTGTCTTCGGAACCCACAACATGGGTTCATTGCCTACGTTGCTCGAGCGTGCCCGCCACAATGAAGAAGCTCAACTCGAGATCCTTGAATCGCTCGACGTGTTTCCGTCGACGCTGCCCACGCGGCGTGAATCAACCCACAGCGCTTGGGTGTCGATCTCTGTCGGCTGCAACAACACCTGCACCTTCTGCATCGTCCCCACGCTGCGCGGCAAAGAGAAAGATCGCCGCCCAGGCGAGATTCTCGCCGAAGTTCAAGCTGTAGTCGACGACGGCGCTACCGAAATCACGCTCCTCGGCCAAAACGTGAACTCCTACGGCGTCGAATTCGGCGATCGTCAAGCGTTCAGCAAACTGCTGCGCGCCACGGGCTCCATCGAGGGCCTCGAACGTGTCAGGTTCACGAGCCCGCACCCCGCAGCATTCACCGACGACGTTATCGACGCGATGGCTGAGACTCCGAATGTGATGCCGCAGCTGCACATGCCGCTGCAGTCAGGCTCCGACCGGATTCTCAAAGCCATGCGCCGCAGTTACCGTTCGACCAAATTCCTCGGCATCCTTGAGCGAGTACGGGCGCAGATGCCTCACGCTGCGATTACGACTGACATCATCGTTGGATTCCCCGGTGAGACCGAGGAAGACTTCCAAGACACCATGCGTGTGGTCGAAGAATCGCGTTTCGCCTCGGCGTACACCTTCCAGTACTCCATCCGCCCCGGAACTCCCGCGGCCACCATGGCTGACCAGATCCCTAAAGCTGTCGTGCAAGAGCGCTTTGAGCGCCTCGCTGCCCTTCAAGACAGGATCTCTCGCGAAGAAAATGACAAGCAGATCGGCCGCACCGTCGAGGTGATGGCGACCGCGATGGAAGGCCGCAAGCAGTCAGAAACAGCGCGACTCTCTGGCCGGGCGGAAGACTCACGGCTCGTGCACTTTAATGTTCCTGCCGGAAGCGGTACGCCGCGCCCTGGTGACGTCGTGACACTCACGATCACTGAAGCTGCAGCATTCCATCTCGTTGCCGACACCGAACCCGGGGGAGTGCTCGACATCCGTCGCACGCGCGCGGGAGATGCCTGGGACCGTGCCGAGGCAGCCTCGTGCGGCGTTCCCACCGACACCGGTGCAGCCGACGCGAGTCCACGCGTATCGCTCGGTCTGCCCACGATCCGTGTCGCCACGACACCGATCTATGACCCCAGCGATTCTCTGCGCTAAGTAAGAAATGGCACAACCACCGCATGCCGAGCGCGAGCAGTCTGAACTGACCACGTCGTTGGCAGTTTCTGCTCGCTCCGACCACCCCGGCTCCGCGCCCGACCCGACACTTGACAGCGACAGCGCCGTGGCGTTCCCGCTCGTCGTGGTCGTCGGCGCGACTGGTACAGGTAAGTCTGAACTCTCCTTGAACATCGCGGATGGACTTGCGCGCCAGGGCATTTCATCCGAGATCATCAACGCCGACGCCATGCAGCTGTATCGAGGCATGGATATTGGCACAGCCAAGGTGCCTCTCGATCAGCGCCGCGGCATCCCACACCACTTGCTTGATGTGCTCGACCCCACCGACGACGCCAGCGTTGCTCAGTACCAAACGGATGCGCGGCGAATCATTCGGCAAATCCAGAGCGCCGGCCGCGTGCCGATCATGGTTGGCGGCTCGGGCCTCTACGTCTCGAGCGTGATCCACGACTTCCAGTTCCCCGCCCGAGACCCGGAGGTGCGCGCGCGTCTTGAAGCCGAACTCGACGAGCTGGGTGTTGGGCTACTTTTCCAGCGCCTTCAACAGCTCGATGCTGCGGCCGCGCACTCGATCGGCGCGAGCAATGGGCGGCGTATCGTTCGGGCGCTTGAGGTGATCGAGATTACGGGTGAGCCCTTCGGCGCCGGGCTTCCCGAAGAAAAGAAGTTATGGACTCCTGCTCACATTTTTGGTGTAGCCGCGCCTAGAGATGAACTTGTTCCTCGCCTCAATGCCCGTGTGCAGCAGATGTGGGATTCCGGGTTGCTCGATGAGGTGCGGGAGCTTCGACCGCGTGGTCTTGGTGTCACTGCCGCTCGCGCAATTGGTTATGCCCAGGCGATCGAGCAGCTGGATGGCACGCTCACGGAGGCAGACGCGATCGAGCAGACGGCCGCCCTCACGCGCCGCTATGCGCGTCGTCAGGTGGGCTGGTTCAAGCGCTACGACCAGTGTCATTGGCTGCAGTATGACGATCCCGAGCGGGCAGAGCGTGCTCTGTCGATCGTCATGGGGGAGAATGGAACGCATGGCAACGCTTAACTTCACTAAAGGTCAGGGAACTGGCAACGACTTCGTGCTGTTTTCTGATCCGGATGGTGAGCTTGATCTCACCCCGAAGCAGGTTGCAGCCATTTGCGATCGTCACTTTGGCGTTGGCGCCGATGGAATCATTCGCGCCGTTCGGTCGCGCAGTCTCGATGCTGGCGCTGCGGCGCTTGCCGAAGATGCCGACGCCGAGTGGTTCATGGACTACCGCAATGCCGACGGCAGCATCTCCGAGATGTGTGGCAACGGCATCCGTGTCTACGCGGAATACCTTGTCAATGAGGGGTTTGTTGATTTCGAGCCTGGCGACACTTTGCCGATCGGGACTCGTGGCGGTGTGCGCGACGTCCAGCGCAACATGGCCGGTTATCAGGTCGACATGGGGCGTTGGACGCTCGACGGTGGAGAACCGCTCGTGCGAGCGAAAGAGCTTGAGGTCGCTCGTCCGGGTCTCGGCATCAATGTCGGAAACCCTCACGTGGTGGTAGCTCTCGCCGAAGAAGCTGAACTCGACGGCGTTGACCTCGGGTATATCCCGGTGATTGACCCGCTGCCCGAGAACGGTGCGAATGTTGAATTCGTCGTCCCTGCCGAACCGCTGGTCAAAGATGGCGTTGGTTCGATTCGGATGCGCGTGCACGAGCGCGGCAGTGGCGAAACGTTGTCGTGTGGCACGGGTGCTGTCGCGGCGGCTCTCGCTATTCGTCATTACGCCGGAGCGAGCGCTCCCCACCAGTGGCGGGTCACCGTTCCCGGTGGAACCGTTGTCGTTCGCATGTTCCCGACCGAGGATGGCGAACACGTGTCGCTGAGCGGTCCGGCCGAACTCGTTTACACCGGCAGCCTCGAACTCGCGTAGCGCGCCGCTGAGGGCCGCTGACGGCCCTTCGCTGCCGCCTAGGAGTCAGCGTCGTCGAGCGTTGCAGCGTGGTGTCTCGCCCGCAGTAGCCGGTAGCCCTTGTTAGTTGCGGCGCGAGTGAAACTGAAGTCGTCGGGGAAGGTTGCTTCCATCCAGCGGTGGAGGGAATCCGATCCGAGGTTCTTTTGTACAACCAGCCAGGCGTCGGCGTCTTCTTCGAGGCGGGGTAGCCAGGTCTGGAGAATGTTGTGCAGCTCGTTCTTGCCGACGCGGATGGGCGGGTTCGACCAAATAGACATAAACGTTATGTCTTCGGGAACATCTGCGGGCAAAACCGCGTTAATGTTGGGTATGGACAATTTTTCGGCGTTTGCGCGTACAAGATCCAGTGCGCGCTCGTTGACGTCCACCGCCCACACCGTTGCATGAGGTGACTCGAGGGCAAGGGTGAGCGCCATCGGTCCCCAGCCGCAACCGAGGTCAAGCAGGTTTCCTCCCGGGGGAGGAGCGGGCACGTTCGCCAGTAGAACCTTGGTTCCAGCGTCGATCCGTTCCGGACTGAAGATCCCATTTGACGTGACAAGTTCGCGTTCGACACCAGCAATGGTCGCGTGAATCGTCCGCAACTTGAGATCACTCTCGGGTGATGACGAGAAGTAATGCTCGTTAGCCATGCACAGAACTTACCGAAAACTAGACAAGTAGGGTTAACCCAAATGACGCGAAACACGACAGAAACCAGTATCGAGGCCAACGATGGCGACGACGCCGAGCGTTCCGTCGACCGTGTTCTGGCCACAGAAAGCTCCGACCATGCCGCAGTGACGCGCTTCGGTTCCGAAGGAGCAGGAAAATCTGGCGCTCAGGCGCTGCAATCGGATGCTCACTACGAGTCCGATCGCGATGGTGATCAGTTCGATCGCGAGGATCGTCACGCCCTGAAGCGGGTTGCTGGGCTCTCGACCGAACTTGATGACGTTACCGAGGTCGAATACCGCCAGCTGCGCATCGAGAACGTGGTGCTCATCGGCATCTACGGGCAGGGAAACCTGCGCGAGGCTGAGAACTCGCTTCGCGAGCTTTCTGCGCTAGCCGAGACTGCGGGCGCCGTCGTGCTTGACGGCCTCCTGCAGCGCCGTAGCCACCCCGACCCGAGCACGTACCTGGGCAAGGGCAAGGCGCGTGAGCTGAAGGACGTGGTGGCCGCGACCGGCGCCGATACCGTGATCGCCGATACCGAGCTCGCTCCCAGCCAGCGGCGCGCTCTTGAAGACGTTGTGGGTGTCAAGGTCATCGACCGCACTGCGGTAATTCTTGACATCTTCAGCCAGCACGCGACGAGCCGCGAGGGCAAGGCCCAAGTTGAGCTCGCTCAAATGGAGTACTTGCTTCCCCGTCTGCGTGGTTGGGGTGAATCGATGTCCCGCCAGGCCGGTGGCCAGGTCGGTGGTGCGGGTGCCGGTATGGGTAGCCGTGGCCCCGGTGAGACCAAGATTGAGCTCGATCGTCGCCGTATCCATACGCGGATGGCGCGCCTACGCAAGCAGATCAAGGGCTTTGCGCCGGCACGTGAAGCGAAGCGCGCAAACCGTGATCGCTTTGAGGTTCCGAGCGTTGCTATCGCGGGCTATACGAACGCGGGCAAGTCAAGCCTGTTGAACCGCCTGACGCGCGCGGGTGTGCTCGTGGAGAACGCCCTGTTCGCGACCCTCGACGCAACCGTGCGCAAGTCGGCAACTGCCGATGGTCGGCTGTACACGTTGAGTGACACGGTTGGTTTCGTGCGCAACTTGCCGCATCAGCTGGTGGAAGCTTTCCGTTCGACGCTCGAAGAGATCGGTCAGTCCGATGTCATCGTGCACGTTGTTGACGCCTCGCATCCTGATCCTGGAGCTCAGCTCGCCACGGTGCGTGATGTTATTGGCGAACTCGGTGCGCGTGACATTCCCGAGATCGTTGTTTTCAACAAGAGCGATCTTGCGGATGACGATCAGCGTCTGCTAATTCGTGGCCTGGAGCCGACGGGCATTTTTGTCTCGGCGCGCTCCGGTGAGGGCATCGACGAGCTCAATGCGCGCATCGCAGAACTCTTGCCTTCTCCTGAGATTGAGGTGACTCTGCTCGTGCCGTATGACCGCGGCGAGGTCATTTCACGCCTCCACGTGCAGGGTCGAGTGATCTCGACCGATTACCGCGAAGAGGGCACGCTGGTTACCGCACTGGTGCACCCGGCGCGGGTTCCTGAGATCGAAGAGTTTATTTCGCAGCGGGCCTAGCGGTTGCGGAATTGCGGTGTTGTGCGTGCTCTAGAGCGCGCGCAACACTGTTACTACTTTGCCGAGCACTTGGGCGTAGTCACCGAGGATCGGCTCGAAGTTTGAGTTGCGAGGCAATAGCCAGGTATGACCGTCGCGCTGACGGAATACCTTGACTGTTGCTTCTTCGTCGAGCATGGCGGCGACGATATCGCCGTTCTCAGCAGTCTGCTGTTGACGCACGACGACCCAGTCGCCGTCACAGATGGCGGCATCGATCATGGAATCTCCCACGACCTTCAGCATGAAGAGTTCACCCTTGCCCACGAGTTGACGGGGGAGCGGGAACACTTCTTCAACATGCTGCTCGGCGGTGATCGGGATTCCGGCGGCGATACGACCGACAAGCGGCACCATTGCTGCGTCGCCCATTGACGGGCTGATCGTGCTGGATTCGTCGACGGCGTTGGGTACGTCAATAAGAACTTCGATGGCGCGAGGGCGATTGGGGTCGCGGCGCACGTAGCCACTGAGCTCGAGCTGGTTGAGCTGGTGGGTAACGCTCGACAGTGAGGAGAGGCCGACGGCATCGCCGATCTCGCGCATGCTCGGCGGGTACCCCTGGGTGGCGACTGCTCGCTGAATCATTTCGAGGATTGCCTGCTGCTTAGCGCTCAGGCTGGTGCGCCGTCGCGTTCCGCGCTCAGATGCGTCGTCACGGGGTGCTGTTGCGTCAGTCACGGAGTCCTCTTATTTCTGCCACCGACGATTCCAATGTCAGTGGCTCATTCGAAACTGTATCCGCAGAAGGGGCCAAAAACAAACATTTGTTCGAGTGTCGAGAGCAAATGTCAGTGGCTTCTTCGAATATGTACTTGATATTCGAACTATTCGAATGTATGTTCGGAACACAACTTCGCATCCGGTTCTCCCGGCCGAGAGCCGGATGCGATACCACCCTCAAGAGGAGCGAATGATGTCTACTGCTGTGATTGCACCTAACGCGGCTGTCCGTGCTCGGCAGTCCGCACCGCGTCTTCGCCTCACCACGCGTGGTCGTGTCGTCTTGATGACTCTCGCGGCGACGCCGCTGGTTATTGCGGCCCTTCTTCTCTCGCTCAACAGCGGCGGTGCTGCTGCGACGCTCGAGTCGAATGAGAACGCCTTCGTCTATGTCGATGTCTCGGCGGGTCAGTCGCTATGGAACATCGCCGAGCAGCACGCCCCAGGCCACGACCCGCGTGAGGTTGTTGCCCAGTTGATCGAAGTGAACCAAATGTCGTCAGCAGACATTTTTGCGGGCCAAGAACTCGCGATCCCCGCGAGCTTCTCTAACTAGTCTGCCAAGCTCCGCTGGTGTCGCCGCAGGCCCCCGGCATTCGGCCACAGCCTGTTCCTCTACCATTGGTGGAGTGACTTCGCTATCAGATCTCCCCATTCGTGATGACCTCCGCGGTCGCACTCCCTACGGTGCACCAACCGATCCGGTTCGCATCCAGCTGAACGTCAACGAAAACACGCATCCGATTCCGGAGGCGGTCGCTACCGACATCGTCATGGCTCTTGCCGGCGCTGTCATGAATGCCAACCGCTACCCCGACCGCGAATTCACTGAACTCCGCGAATCACTTGCGGCCTACCTCGGTCACGGCCTTGCTGCCGACAACATCTGGGCGGCCAATGGTTCCAACGAAGTGCTTCAGCAGACGCTTCAGGCTTTCGGCGGGCCAGGTCGTCGCGTGCTTGGCTTTCCGCCCACCTACTCGATGCACTCCATCATCGCCTCGGGCACCGGCACCGAGTGGGTTACGGCACCGCGCGATCCTGGCTACGACATCACGCCCGAGAGCGTCGTTGCCGCAATCGCTGAGCACACGCCCGACGTCGTTTTTCTCTGTTCCCCTAACAATCCCACTGGTACTCCGGTCAGCAATGACACGATCGTCGCGGCGTACGACGCTACCGATGGCATCGTGCTCGTCGACGAAGCGTATGCCGAGTTCTCCGATCGCGAATCGGCTCTCGCGCTGCTCGAAGGTCGCCCGCGACTTCTCGTGTCCCGCACGATGAGCAAGGCATTCGCCTTCGCCGGTGCCCGAGTGGGCTATCTCGCCGCTGATCCGGCAATTGCCGATGCCCTGCGTTTGGTGCGACTTCCGTATCACCTGTCTGCACTCACGCAGGCGGCGGCCGTTGCCGCACTGGCCCACGCTCCCGCAATGCTTGCGATGGTCGACGAGATCAAGGCGCAGCGTGATCGCATGAGCGCCGGACTTGAAGCATTGGGGTTCACCCCGGTGCCCAGCGAGTCCAACTTCGTATTGTTTGGCAACGTAGCTGATCCTCAGGAGCTGTTCCACAAGCTCCTTATCCAGGACATCCTGATCCGCGACGTCGGCATCCCGCACCACTTGCGGGTCACCGCGGGTACCGAAGAAGAAACGACTGCGTTCTTGGATGCGATGGCCGACCTCCAGACGCTCGGTAGAGTTGAACAATGACCTCACAGCGCACCGCGACAATTACGCGCGAAACCAGCGAGTCGAGCATCGAGCTTTCGATCAATCTCGACGGCACCGGCACCTCATCTATCGACACAAGCGTGCCCTTCTATGACCACATGCTGACGGCGTTCTCGAAGCACTCGCTCATCGACCTCACCGTCAAGGCCACTGGGGATACGCACATCGATGTGCACCACACTGTCGAAGACATTGGCATTGCGCTCGGAATGGCCATCAGGCAGGCACTCGGCACGAAGGTCGGCATTTCGCGCTACGGTGACGCACTTGTTCCTCTCGATGAGGCCCTCGTGCGTGCTGTTGTTGACGTCTCTGGTCGTCCCTATCTCGTTCACACCGGCGAGCCTGCTGGCTTCGAGATGCACCTTATTGGTGGACACTTCACCGGCTCGATGGTGCGTCACGTCTTTGAGGCGATCAGCTACAACGCGGGCATCACCGTCCACGTGACGGTTCTGGGTGGCCGCGACCCGCACCACATTGCTGAAGCTGAGTTCAAGGCCTTCGCTCGCGCGATGCGCGCCGCTGTGGAGCCGGATGCCCGGGTAACAGGCATTCCGTCGACGAAGGGTGCGCTCTAGAGTGGTTGCTCCTTCAGTTGTCATTCTCGATTACGGTTCCGGCAACATTCACTCCGCAGCGAAGGCTCTTGAGGCTGCTGGTGCGAACGTTCGCTTGAGTGCGGATCGTTCGGTCGCTGAGGCGGCTGACGGGCTCCTCGTGCCCGGCGTTGGTGCTTTTGCTGCTGTGATGTCGGCGCTCGAGTCAGTTCGCGGGGGCGCAATCATCGAGAAGCGCCTCACCGGAAGTCGCCCGGTTATGGGTATTTGTGTCGGCATGCAGGTGCTCTTCGCCTCGGGCGACGAACATGGTATTCAGACCGAAGGCCTCAACGAGTGGCCTGGTGTTGTAGAAAAGTTACCCGCCCCGGTTTTGCCGCACATGGGGTGGAATACTGTCGAGACTCCTGACGACACGACGCTGTTTGATTCGGTGCGCGACGAACGTTTCTATTTTGTGCACTCCTACGCCGCACAACAGTGGACGCTTGATGTTCAGCCACCTTTTCCGCAGCCGAAGCTCACGTGGGCAGACCATGGTGGCCGATTCTTGGCCGCGGTCGAAAACGGGCCATTGACTGCCACTCAATTTCACCCCGAGAAGTCGGGCGAAGCTGGAATCCGACTACTAAGCAACTGGTTGAAGACCTTCTGATTTTGCGTTGGTTCTACGTGCACTAGTATCGGATGCTTGTGCGCGGCGTTCCGCGGTCAGGTCTTTAGAGAGCGTATCTATGAGCGAGTTCAACAAAACCCCCGGTCTAACCCTGCTGCCGGCAGTGGATGTAGCCGACGGCAAGGCAGTGCGCCTCACGCAGGGTGAGGCAGGCACTGAGAAGAGTTACGGTGATCCGTGCGCTGCGGCTCACGACTGGGCCGATCAGGGTGCCGAGTGGATTCACCTCGTTGACCTCGACGCTGCATTCGGTCGTGGCGACAACCACGCGATGATCAAGAAGGTCATCAAGTCGACGCCGAAGCGCGTCAATATCGAACTTTCGGGCGGTATCCGCGACGATGAGTCGTTGGAATCAGCCCTCGCCACCGGTGCGAAGCGCATCAACCTTGGTACCGCTGCGTTGGAGAATCCCGAGTGGGCTGCTCACGTTATTGCCGAATATGGTGAGGCCATTGCTGTTGGTCTTGACGTTCGCGGCACGACGTTGGCTGCTCGCGGCTGGACTCAAGAGGGTGGCGACATTTGGACAGTTCTCGATCGCCTTGAATCCGCTGGATGCTGCCGCTACGTCGTTACTGATGTCACTAAAGACGGCACGCTGCAGGGCCCCAACATCGAACTGCTTCGCCAGGTCATGGAGCGCACACACCGTCCGGTCATTGCCTCTGGCGGAATCTCGAGCCTGGACGACCTTATTGAACTGCGCGAACTTGTTCCGCAGGGTCTTGAGGGTGCGATTGTCGGCAAGGCGCTCTACGCGAAGGCATTCACGCTCGCTGAAGCGCTCGACGTCTCCTCGCACTAACCGAACCATCTCGCAGGCGCGCACACGGAAACTGACCTAGCACTGACACGGGAGCTGACATGGGCGACGAAATGAACGCAACAGATTCCGCAGGCGTGCCGTGGGAGGGTCGTTCCTTTGAGCCCAACGCAGCACCGGATGACGATGGCAGTGCTCCTGAAGCGCTCATGGCCACGATCACCCGCTTTCATTCTGGTGTGGGAACCGAGGCCGAGGTCGTTGATCAGGTTCGCGAGTCCCGCCTTCTGATCCCGCTGCTTGCCAAGGCAGGGGAGACGGCGACGTCCCCCAAGGGGCTCACCATTGACAAGACTCAAGAGCTTTCGATCGTGACTGTCACGGGGCCAGATGGTCGCGCCGTGTTACCCGTATTCAGTTCCGTTGAAGCCATGAAGGCGTGGAACCCAGATGCTCGGCCGGTTCCAGCGGCAGGCACTCGTGTGGCGCTTGCGGCCGCGAGCGAAAACACTGATTTGGTCATCATAGATCCGCTCAGCGACAGCGAGTTCATTCTTCGTCGACCGGCAGTGTGGGCGATCGCGCAGTCTGTTCCGTGGACGCCGAGCTTCTTGCGTGCCGATGTGCGGGACGAGTTCGTGGCATCCGCAGAGAGCGAAGAATATGTCGCTGACATCCAGCTATTGGCCGGCGACCCCGGTGCACGGTTGCATGGCCCCGAGTTGGTCGTTCAGGTAGCGATGCGCGAGGGGCTTGACCGCGACACCTTAGATTCGGTTATGGAGCGGATGCGCGAACGCTGGAGTGCTTCTGAACTCATCGCCCAGTCGGTCGATTCGCTCGCAGTCCAGGTCGTTCGCGCACCAGCGGCTGGCTTGCCCACTGCCTGACGTGCCCACTAGCTGACTGCAGTTAGCGGGCGCCGTCTTAGTTGACGGGGCCGGTGTACTTTTCGCCTGGGCCCTTGCCTGGGGCATCGGGAAACCGCGACTCTTCGCGGAAGGCGAGCTGAACCGAGCGGAGTCCGTCACGAAGCGGGCGAGCATGGTGGTCGCCGATCTCAGGCGCGGCGGCGGTTACGAGGCCGGCAAGCGCAGTAATTAGTTTGCGGGCTTCGTCGAGGTCCTTCTCTGACTCCGCATCCGGGCCATCAGAAAGGCCGAGTTTCACGGCGGCAGCGCTGAGCATGTGCACGGCGACGGTGTTGATTACCTCGACTGCGGGCACTTCTGAGATGTCTCGTGCTTCATTTGTCTCGTCTGGGGTGGGCTCGCTCATGATGTCCTTCGCTTATTGGGGTTCGCTCTGCTATTCTTATGCAGGCCCGGGGCTCGCCCCGGTTACGAAAGTGGAGATTCTCCCACCTGTCAACCGCATACAAGGTTACCGGGTAGTTACACCCCGCACAGTTCGTTTGCGGTGCAATACGCATGATCAGGTTCCTGACTGTGTGAATTGTTCCGGATGTCGGCTGCGCAGCTTTAAAGGGTGATGCAGCTCTGGCTGCGTGACGATCCTCTTTCGTGCCACGGCATCCGCCGAACTGCGTTGATCAAACGAATACCGTTTGTCTGCGCACCACGAAATGTAAGGAGAATACGCATCAGCGATCCCCGTACCAACGACCGAATCCGAGTCCCTGAGGTCCGTCTTGTCGGACCCGGTGGCGAACAAGTCGGTGTCGTCTCCATTGACGTCGCCCTCAAGCTCGCCCAAGAGGCAGATCTTGATTTGGTCGAGGTAGCTCCCAGCTCTAAGCCTCCCGTTGCCAAGATTATGGATTACGGCAAGTTCAAGTACGAAGAGGCGCAGAAGGCGAAAGAAGCTCGTCGCAACCAGACGAACACGATTCTCAAAGAGGTTCGTTTCCGTCTCAAGATCGACAAGCACGACTACGAAACCAAGCGCAAGCGTGCCGAAGGATTCCTCGCCGGCGGCGACAAGGTCAAAGCAATGATCTTGTTCCGTGGCCGTGAGCAGTCTCGCCCCGATCAGGGTGTGCGTTTGCTTCAGAAGTTTGCCGAAGATGTGTCCGAGTTCGGTTCTATTGAATCGACACCGACTATTGACGGTCGCAACATGGTCATGATTATTGGCCCACACAAGACCAAGGCAACAGCTAAGGCTGAAGCCGAGGCCCGCAAGGTAGCTAACAAGAAGCCTCGTGAGGCAGAAGTTCCAGAGAAAGAGGAGAAAGATGCCTAAGCAGAAGACGCACTCAGGCACCAAGAAGCGTTTCAAGGTCACCGGTAGCGGCAAGGTCATGAAGCAGCAGGCGGGTATGCGACACAACCTCGAGGTTAAGAGCAGCAAGCGTAAGCGTGCACTCAACCAGGATCAGGTCATTGCGCCGCAGGACGCCAAGACAATCAAGAAGCTTCTCGGTAAGTAAAGGGTTTAGGAATACATCATGGCAAGAGTTAAAAGGGCGGTAAACGCTCACAAGAAGCGTCGGGTAATCCTCGAACGCGCTAAGGGTTACCGCGGCCAGCGTTCGCGTCTGTACCGCAAGGCCAAGGAGCAGGTCACTCACTCCCTCCTCTACGCGTACCGCGACCGTCGCGCCCGCAAGGGTGAGTTCCGTCGTCTCTGGATCCAGCGCATCAACGCTGCGTCGCGCGCAAACGGCCTCACCTACAACCGTCTCATCCAGGGTTTGAACCTTGCTGGTGTGCAGGTTGACCGTCGTATCCTCGCTGACCTTGCGGTCACCGAGCCCGCCACGTTCGCGTCGCTGGTTGCAACCGCTAAGGCTGCACTTCCTGCTGACACGTCGGCACCCCGTTCGGCTGCGTAACTAGCCGCACAACTATTCGTGCAATCGGCACGCTGTAGCGACCAATTTGGTCCCTACAGCGTGCCGATTCTCGTATGTGCGGGGCGCGAGCTTAGGGTTAGTGTCGTGATTGATAACCCGCGCTCGCCACGTGTACGAGCAGTGGCCAAACTTGCAAAGAAGAGTGCCCGGTCTGAGACCGGGCTTTTTCTCTTGGAAGGCCCCCAATCCGTAGCTGAAGCTCTCGAGTTCCGCCCGGATCTCTTGGTCGAGCTTTATGCCACCCCTACTGCTCTTGAACGCCACAGCAACCTCGCTCGTGCCGCCGAAGCAGCGGAGATCGAAATCGAGTTCGTCTCTGAGCAGGTGCTCGAGACAATGGCAGACACCGTGACTCCTCAGGGCATTCTCGCGGTCTGCCGTCAGTTCCCGACGTCGGTCAAAGACCTTCTGTCTGGCGGGCCCAAGTTGATCGCAATTCTTGAAGAGGTCCGTGATCCTGGCAACGCCGGCACGATCATTCGTGCTGCGGATGCCGCTGGTGCCGATGGCGTGATTCTTACGGGTCGCAGCGTTGACCTTTACAACCCCAAAGTCGTGCGCGCCACGACGGGATCTCTGTTCCATCTTCCGGTTGCCGTCGGTGTTGAGCTCGAAGCGGTGCTGGAGCGCGTCAAGGGCGAGGGCATGCGTGTTCTTGCCGCCGATATCAAGGGCGGCGACTTGTTGGCCGCTCGCAATGAGGGTGTGCTTGATAAGCCCTCGGCGTGGCTGTTTGGCAATGAAGCTCGTGGTCTGACTGACGAGCACTATGCGTTGGCTGATTGGGTTATTTCGGTGCCGATCTACGGACATGCAGAGTCGATGAACTTGGCTACTGCAGCATCCGTCTGCCTGTATGAGAGTGCTTTCGCGCAACGCAGCAACTAATCGACACCGGTGCTCGTGATTTAGTGTCACGACCGTGTTACATCTAGGCGCGTCGATTGACCCTCGTTGTAGGCGTGTGTTTATCTTGGTGAATGGCAGCGCAGAGCGGTGAACCTCTGGTCGTTATCGACCACGTCAACAAACATTACGGTGAGCTGCACGTGCTCAAAGACATCTCCACCACGATTAAACGTGGCGAGGTAGTTGTCGTTATTGGGCCAAGTGGCTCGGGAAAGTCCACGCTCTGTCGTGCGATTAACCGGCTCGAGACCATTGACGACGGCACCATCACTATTGATGGCAAGTTGCTTCCCGAAGAGGGGGCTGGCCTCGCCAAGCTGCGCGCAGACGTCGGCATGGTGTTCCAGTCCTTCAACCTCTTTGCTCACAAGACGATTCTTGAGAACGTTACGCTTGGCCCGCGCCGTGTGCGCAAGATTTCCAAGGCTGAGGCTGACAAGCACGCGATGGAGCTGCTCGACCGCGTTGGTATCGGCAACCAGGCATCCAAGATGCCTGCCCAGCTTTCTGGTGGGCAGCAACAGCGGGTTGCTATCGCCCGTTCACTCGCTATGGACCCGAAGATCATCCTGCTTGACGAGCCCACCTCGGCGCTCGACCCAGAAATGATCAACGAGGTTCTCGATGTCATGGTGCAGCTCGCTAAAGACGGCATGACGATGCTTGTGGTCACCCACGAAATGGGCTTCGCTCGCAAGGCTGCCGACCGCGTCATCTTCATGGCGGATGGCGAAATCGTCGAAGAGGCAGAGCCGGAGCAGTTCTTCACCAACCCCCAATCTCCGAGAGCGCAAGACTTCCTCTCGAAAATTCTTACCCACTAACTCAGCGGGTAATCCCCACAGCAGCAAGGAGAAAAACATGAGACTCAAAAAAGGTCTGATGATTTCTGCCATCGCCGCCGTAGGCCTTCTTGGCCTCAGCGCGTGTGCAGCAGACACTTCGTCTACTACCGACAGCGACATGGTCGTTCCCGATTTCGAAGCCGGCACCACCATGGCTGACCTCGCTGATGCAGGATCGATCACCATCGGTACCAAGTTTGATCAGCCGCTGTTCGGTCTCGTTGGCCCGACAGGCGAGCCTGTTGGATTCGACGTAGAGATCGGCAAGATCATTGCGTCGTCGCTCGGCATTAGCGAAGACAACATCGAGTGGGTAGAGACAGTTTCTGCCAACCGCGAGACGTTCATTGAGAACGGCACCGTTGACATCGTTATCGCCACGTACACGATTAACGACGATCGCAAGGAAGTTATTTCCTTCGCCGGGCCGTACTACAACGCAGGTCAGGACATCCTCGTCCTCGACGGTAACCCCGAGGGCATCACTGGCCCCGAGGACCTCGCAGGCATGGATGTCTGCAGCGTTGCTGGTTCGACTTCAGAGGCGAACATCGCTGAGTACGACGTCAACCTCATCACTACTGACACGTACTCGAACTGCCTCGAGCCGCTTCGTAACGGCAACGTTGTTGCGGTCACCACGGACAACGTGATTTTGGCCGGCCTCGCCGACCAGAACCCTGGTGAGTTCGAAGTTCTGAGCAACCCGTTCACTGAGGAGCCTTACGGAATCGGGCTTGGCCACGATGACGATGAGTTCCGCGACTACATCAACGATGTGCTCGAGGCCTCCTACTCCGACGGTTCGTGGGATGAGGCATGGAACACAACTGCAGGTCAGGTTCTGAAGCTGCCGACCCCGCCGGCTGTTGACCGTTACAGCAACTAACTAGTGTTTCCGGTGCTCGTTCGCGGCTAGGCCGCGGACGAGCACCACTCACGCTACTGCCCACAATTCTTCAGGAGGCTCTGGATGGACGCCATCTCCAACGCGATTGACGCAATCATTGGCGTCACGCCGGTTTACTTTCAGGGTTTTCTGCAGACGCTCCTGTTATTGGCAATCTCGGGGGTCGGAGCCTTTTTCGTCGGCATCTTGATCGCCACGATGCGTATTTCGCCGGTTCCCTCGCTGCGATTGTTCGCCACGATTTACACCGAACTGCTGCGCAACATTCCGCTATTGCTCGTTCTATTTTTTTGCTCGACGGTTCTTCCCATTCTCGGTGTTGATCTTGACTTCTTCCTCTTAGCGGTTATAGGCCTGACGCTCTACACGTCGCCATTCGTTGCCGAGGCTATCCGTTCTGGGTTCAACGGTGTCCCCGTGGGCCAAGCTGAAGCCGCTCGGAGCATCGGAATGGGTTTTACCCAAACCGTGGGCCTTGTGGTTTTACCCCAAGCGAGCCGGATGGTTGTCCCGCCGCTCATCAACGTTTTTATCGCCCTCACCAAGAACACCTCTGTCGCTGGGATCTTCTTCGTCAATGAGCTATTCAAAGGGACGTACGAGGCCGCCCGCGATTACGGCAACGCTGTCGTGATCACCCTGGTTTATGCGGCGGCACTCTATTTAGTCATTACCGTTCCGCTCGGCCTCATAGCCGGAGCGATTGAGAAGAAGGTCATGGTGCTGCGATGAGCATGAGCGTTCTATATGACGCGCCTGGGCCCAAAACCAAGCGCAATTCGACTATTGCGTCAGTAATTGGGGCGGTCGCCATCCTCGCCGGTCTCACGTGGATTGTCTTGGTGCTTGCGGCCCCTCGCACCAATGCGAATGGTGCAGAGCAGCCCGGCATGTTCGATCCTTCTCGCCTCGATATTCTTAGCGACCCCGAACTATGGGGCGCTTTCGGACGCGGCGCGCTAGCGACGCTGCAAATGGCCGGTGCCGCTGCGGTCTTGGCAATTGTTGTGGGAATTCTGTTTTCTTTCGGGCGAACCTCGGCCTCGAAGTGGATTCGAATCCCCACCTCCGTGCTTCTCGAATTCTTCCGTGGCATGCCACTGCTGTTGCTGATCCTCTTCGTTTCCCTATTGTTCTCGATCGGGAGCTACTGGGCTGGTGTGTTGGGGCTCGCTATCTATAACGGCGCCATTATTGGCGAGGCATTGCGCGCGGGCATCATTTCCTTGCCCAGGGGGCAGCGCGAAGGTGGGCTATCGGTCGGCCTCACCTCACTTCAGACCCGCTTCATCATCGAGTTCCCGCAGGCATTCCGTCAGATGCTTCCGATCATTCTCGCGCAGCTCGTGGTGCTCTTGAAAGACACCTCTCTCGCCTACATCGTTGCGTACCCCGAGCTTGCACGAACGATTAAGAACCTTCAAAACTTCTATGGCAGCCGCTATCTCTTCACCCTGTTTGCGGTCGGTTTTGTGATCTATCTCGTCATGAACCTCACGCTGTCGTATATCGCTCGCTACGCGGCGAAACGTAGTGGCCCGAAGCTCGGCAAGATCACTCCAGACACCCCGAAGGTGCCTGGAGCTGAAGGAACACGGGCGATCACGATGCAACGCGGAAACGCGAACAATCGCAAAAATAGCAGTGGTGGTGTCGGCTAAACTCGGGTCTTGTGTCTGAACCCACCCCGATCACAGAACCAGCGGTAACCGCAGCGGTCGAAGCAGCTCTTGCTGCCATCGAATCCGCCGCGACAATGGCCGACCTCAAAACGGTGCGCGGCGCCCATCTTGGCGAAGGGTCACCGCTTGCGGCGCTCAATGCCCAGATGAAAAACGTGGCCCCCGCAGACCGAGCGGCCAGCGGCAAGCTCATCGGTGGCGCACGCGGCCGCGTCAACGGCGCGTTTAGCGCCCGCGAGGCCGAGCTAGCCGTCGCCGAAGAGAAAGCGAAGCTCGCGGCAGAAGCCGTGGATGTCACGGCCGTCGCCACTCGCTATGTCAAGGGAGCGCGGCATCCGCTGAGCCTGCTCATGGAGCACATGAGCGACATCTTCGTTGGAATGGGCTGGGAGGTCGCAGAAGGCCCCGAGCTCGAGAACGAGTGGTTCAACTTTGACGCCCTCAACTTCGACGAAGATCACCCCGCACGAGCGATGCAAGACACTTTCTTCATTGACCCCGTCGACTCGCACTTGCTGTTGCGCACGCACACGAGCCCGGTTCAGATCCGCTCCCTTCTTGAGCGCCCTCTGCCGGTGTACGTTGTCGCGCCCGGACGCGTGTTCCGCACCGACGAACTCGATGCCACTCACACTCCCGTCTTCCACCAGCTGGAGGGTATCGCGATCGACAAGGGCCTCACCATGGCGAACCTGCGGGGCACGCTCGAGCACCTCGCGCGCGCGATGTTCGGCGAGGGTGCCCAGATTCGTCTGCGCCCCAACTACTTCCCGTTCACCGAGCCCAGCGCCGAAATGGACGTGTGGCAGCCCAACGCCAAGGGCGGCGCCCGCTGGGTTGAATGGGGCGGCTGCGGAATGGTCAACCCCAACGTGCTTCGTGCCGCCGGGATCGACCCCGACGAATACCAAGGCTTCGCCTTCGGAATGGGAATTGAGCGCACGCTGCAGTTCCGCAACGAGATGAACGACATGCGAGACATGGTCGAGGGCGATATTCGCTTCTCCCAGCAGTTCGGAATGGTGGTCTAATGAAAATTCCCATGAGTTGGTTGCGGGAATTCGTTGAGATCCCGACAGATATCACCCACGAACAGGTTCACGCCGCGCTCGTGAAGGTTGGCTTTGAAGAAGAAGACGTCCACGGTTTCGACATCTCTGGACCGGTCGTCGTTGGCCAGGTTCTTGAGTTCGTTGGTGAGCCCCAATCCAATGGCAAGACCATCAACTGGTGCCAGGTTGACGTTGGCGAGGCTGAGCCTCGCGGCATCGTGTGTGGCGCTCACAACTTCGTTGTCGGCGACAAGGTCGTAGTCACCCTTCCCGGCTCGGTCCTTCCTGGCCCGTTCCCGATTGCTGCGCGCAAGACGTATGGTCACGTGTCGGATGGCATGATCGCGTCTACTCGCGAGCTCGGTCTCGGAGACGAACACGATGGCATCCTCGTGCTGTCCACGCTGGGCCTTGACCCCGAGGTGGGCACGAGCGCGATTGAGCTGCTCGGCCTCGATGACTTCGCGGTCGAAATCAACGTGACACCCGACCGTGGCTACGCCATGTCGTTGCGCGGAGTTGCACGCGAATACGCGCTCTCGACGGGCGCAAAGTTCACCGATCCTGCCGACGCTCCCACGATCACTGAGGCGAGCGGATTCCCCGTGGTTATCGCTGACGACGCGCCCATTCGCGGTCGCGCCGGAGTGCGCGCGTTCGTCACGCGCGTCGTGCGGAACGTGGATGTGACCAAGCCAACACCCTCGTGGATGATCACGCGGTTGACGCTCGCCGGCATCCGCTCGATCTCGCTCACGGTCGACATCACGAACTACGTCATGCTCGAACTCGGGCAGCCGATTCACGCCTATGACCTCGACCGAGTGTCGGGCGGTTTGACGGTTCGTCGCGCGAAAGCGGGGGAGACTCTCACTACTCTCGACGACAAGTCGCGCACGCTCAACCCTGAAGACCTGCTCATCACTGACGATTCCGGCCCCATCGGCTTGGCTGGCGTCATGGGCGGGGCGAGCACTGAGATTACGGATGCCTCCACCAACGTCCTGATCGAGGCAGCCAACTTCGAGCCCATTTCGATCGCCCGCACTGCTCGCCGCCACAAGCTCGGCAGCGAAGCATCACGTCGTTTCGAGCGTGGCGTTGACCCGTTGGTCGCTCCTGCGGCGGCTGCGCGCGTCGTTGAGCTTCTCGTGGAGCTGGGTGGCGGCACCGTCGATACTTTGGGCAGCAATCTTCTGGCCGAGCACACGCCAGATGCTGTTGATCTGCCCGAGGGGTATGCCGAAGGCCTTATCGGTGTTCGGTACTCGGCTGATGAGATTACCGACTCTCTGCAGGCGATTGGCGCCGATGTGGCTGTGACTGACACTGGTTGGAGCGTCACCCCGCCAAGCTGGCGTCCCGACCTTGGTGACAAGACCACTCTCGTCGAAGAAGTTGCCCGCATCGTGGGCTACGACCGTATTCCGGCTGTTCTGCCGGTGGCCCCTCCTGGCCGCGGGCTCACTCGCGCCCAGCGCCTGCGACGCACCGTCTCTAACAGCCTCGCGGCATCCGGCCTCACCGAGGTCTTGGCCTACCCGTTTATCTCTCAGCACTCGAACGATCTCTTTGGTTCGCCTGAAGCTGGGGGAGCGACCACGATCAAACTCGCGAACGCCTTGGACCCGGATGCCGCAACCCTGCGTCGTTCGTTGCTACCTGGCCTCGCGGCGATCGCGCACCGCAATGTCTCTCGTGGACTCACGGACCTCGCTCTCTTCGAGGTCGGAACAGTATTCCTGCCCGAAGCAGGCCACCGCTACGGAAGCACCTCGTTGCCGCTCGGCTATGAGCTGCCCAGCGACGCCGCTCTCGCCGAACTGCGCTCGAGCATCCCGGAACAACCGTGGCACGTTGCCGCGCTGTTTCTCGGTGATGCCGTCACGCGCCAGCCGGGGCAGCAAGCACTCTCGCGCGGGCTCGCGGATGCCCTCGCCACAGTTCAGCACCTGGCAGCAACGCTCTCGGTCGAGATCGACGTCGTGGCAGGCAGCCACCAGGCAATGCACCCTGGTCGTACCGCGGAGCTTCGGGTGGGCGACCACACGGTTGGTTACGCCGGTGAGCTGTTGCCCGCCTTGGCACTCGAACTCGATTTGCCGCGCGTTGTTGCGGTGCTTGAGCTCGACCTCGCCGTGCTGATTGCGAGTGCTGCTGAAGATATCGCTGCGACGCCCATCATCTCTTACCCGGCCGCTACGCAAGACCTTTCGCTCGTGGTGCCCGCGACGGTGCCGGCTGGCGAGTTGCTGGCCATTATCCGCGAGGGCGCTGGCGAGCTATTGGAGAACGTGCGGCTCGTTGATGACTACCGTGGCACCGGCATCCCAGAGTCGCACAAGTCACTGACCTTTGCGCTACGGTTCCGCGCTAGTGATCGCACGCTCACTCAGGCTGAGGCCACCGAAGCGAAGAATGCTGCGGTCGCCCTTGCTGGTGAACGCGTGGGCGCTGAGCTACGCGAGTAGCTGTCTGTTAGACCGAAAGCCGGTTGTCCCTCGCAGAGCGGCAACCGGCTTTCTGCGTTTGTCGATTAGCCTGCCGCGCGCTCTGGGGACTACTCTATAAATGTGACCGACTTCCGCACTTGCAGCCAGCGATTCCCGCTGAGCTTTGTGGTGCCGTCTTCGCCGGTTCTCCGCGGGGCTGACGAGCGACGATAGGCGGAGTTTTGTCACGACCCACGAGGCCGTGTGATTCGCCGCCGCAAGTGTTCTCGATTCCGAACCCACTGAAGGTAATTCCATGTCAATTTCGGTCGCTGTGGCCGGTGCCAGCGGTTATGCCGGTGGCGAGCTTCTTCGCCTGCTGTCCACCCATCCTGAGTTCGATGTCACGACTGTGACGGCGTTTAGTAACGCCGGTCAGCGTCTCATCGATGTGCAACCGCATTTGCGGTCCCTCGCACACCTTGTTTTTCAACCGACCGAGCCCGAAGTGCTCGCCGGACACGATGTTGTTTTCTTTGCGTTGCCACACGGCAAGTCGGGCGCGTTGACGGCTGAACTCAGCCCCGACACTCTCGTCGTTGACTGTGGTGCCGATCACCGGCTCACCAGTGAAGACGACTGGGCTGCGTTCTACGGCGGCGAGTTCTACGGTGCCTGGGACTACGGGATGCCCGAACTGCTGCACGCCGCCGGGGGAACGCAACGTCAAGTTCTCGCCGGTTCGAAGCGTATTGCGGTGCCCGGGTGCAACGTGACAGCCATCACGCTGGGGCTAGCCCCCGGCATCCGTTCCGCGTTGATCGAGTCAGAAGATATCGTGGCCGTTCTCGCAGTCGGGCCTTCTGGCGCGGGCAAGAGCCTGAAGGTGAATCTGCTGGCGAGCGAAATGATGGGCTCTGCTTCGGCGTATGCCGTTGGTGGCACTCATCGGCACACGCCGGAAATCGTGCAGAACTTGAAGGTCGCTGGCGCTGCATCGGTGACGGTGTCGTTCACCCCGGTTCTCGTGCCCATGTCACGCGGAATCCTGGCGACCTCCACTGCGAAGCTCGCTGACGGGGTCACGGCCGCACAGATTCGGCAAGCGTGGGAGACCGCGTATGCCGACGAACCATTCATTCACGTTTTGCCCGAGGGCCAGTTCCCTCGCACCGCTGATACGTTGGGCGCCAACACCGCCCTGATCGGGCTTGCCGTTGACGAAGCTGCGCGTCGCGTAGTCGTCGTCAGCGCGATCGACAATCTTGTAAAGGGCACCGCAGGCGCCGCGATTCAATCGACAAATATTGCGTTAGGCCTTGAGGAAACCCTCGGTCTGGCGCTGGACGGAGTAGCACCATGAGTGTCACATCAGCCGCAGGATTCGAAGCAGCCGGGGTCGAAGCCGGGCTCAAGGCGAGTGGTGGTCTCGATGTCGCCCTCGTCGTCAACCGCGGCCCACGCTTCGATGCAGCCGCCGTGTTCACGAGCAACCGTGCGCAGGCCCACCCCATCATCTGGTCCAAGCAGGTCATCGACGATGGCATCGCCACGGCGATCGCCCTCAACTCGGGCGGAGCCAACTGCTTCACGGGCCCACAGGGCTTTCAGGTAACGCACGCCACGGCAGAGCACGTCGCTGAAGCGCTCGGGTCATCGGCCGGCGACATCCTCGTGTGTTCGACCGGTCTTATTGGTGAACCGCTTCCGCAAGACAAAGTGCTCGCCGGAATGTCGGCAGCGGTCAGTGCGCTCAGTGCTGACGGCGGCACCGACGCTTCGCTCGCGATCATGACCACAGACAGCAAGCCCAAAACTACTGTCGCGACCGGCACCGGCTACACCGTCGGCGGCATGGCAAAAGGGGCAGGGATGCTCGCGCCAGGCCTCGCGACAATGCTCGTAGTCATCACCACTGACGCCGCTGTCGCCTCCGCCGACCTTGACGCGGCGCTGCGGGAAGCCACTCGCGTGAGTTTCGACCGTCTCGATTCTGACGGCTGCATGTCGACCAACGACCAGGTAACGCTGATGGCGTCGGGCGCCTCGGGCGTGACTCCGGATGCTGCCGAGTTTGCCGCGCTTGTCACGAGCGTGTGCAGCGATCTTGCCGAACAACTTCAGGGCGATGCTGAGGGCGCAAGCCATGACATCCGCATCGAAGTTGTGGGTGCAGTGAGCGAAGACGACGCTGTTGTGGTCGGCCGTTCGGTTGCTCGCAATAATCTCTTCAAGGCCGCGATCTTCGGCAACGATCCCAACTGGGGCCGCGTGCTGGCTGCAATCGGAACCACGGATGCAGCCTTCGATCCCTACGCGGTCGATGTGTCGATGAACGGTGTGCGGGTCTGCCACGCGGGCGCCCCCGACCGTTCTCGCGACGAGGTGGATCTCACGGGCCGTGCTGTGCACGTGCTGATCGATTTGGCCACCGGCGATGCCGAGGCCACCATTTTGACCAACGATCTCACGCACGATTATGTGCATGAGAATAGCGCGTACTCCAGCTGATGCCGGCTTTTACCCACGGCGCTGAACACGAGCAGGCCATGACGAAGGCGGGAGTGCTTATTGAGGCGCTTCCGTGGTTGAAGCGTTTTCGTAACCGCATCATTGTGGTGAAGTTTGGTGGCAACGCCATGATCAATGACGAGCTGAAGCGTGCGTTCGTCCAAGACATGGTCTATCTGCGTCTTGCTGGCGTTCGCCCCGTGATTGTTCACGGTGGCGGCCCCCAGATCACCAAGGAACTCAAGATTCGCGGTATCGAATCTGAGTTCCGTGCTGGCTACCGTGTGACGACAGAAGAGTCGATCGATGTGGTGCGCGATGTGCTCACCGACCAGGTCGGCGCTGAGCTGGTTGATCTCATCAACGAGCACGGAGATCTTGCTAACGGCATTGCCGGTCACGAACATTCGCTGTTTATCGGTGAACGCATGATCAAAGAGATCGAGGGCAAGCGTGTTGACCTCGGGTTGGTCGGCAATGTCACCGAGGTTGATCCTCAGCGGGTGCTTGATGTCTTGGCGAGTGACAACATCCCTGTGGTGTCGACGCTGGCCCAAGAAGCGGGAGAGATTGCTGAAGATGCCTCTGGCCTGCTGAACGTCAACGCGGATTCGGCGGCGGCAGCGCTAGCTATTGCGCTCGACGCTGCCAAGCTCGTCATCCTCACGGATGTTGCCGGTCTCTACAGCGATTGGCCCAACCGTGAGTCGCTCGTCTCGATCATCAACACCGACGAACTGCGTGAGCTGCTGCCGAGTCTGGAGTCGGGCATGATCCCGAAGATGACAGCCTGCCTTGAAGCGGTGGATGCTGGCGTTCCGAAGGCCGCGATCATTGACGGTCGAGCCCCGCACTCGATCCTGCTCGAAGTATTCACGCAAGATGGAATTGGCACCGAGGTGGTACCCGCATGACTTGGAAAGACGACTACGCCCACCGGATGATGAACACGTTCGGTGTACCGAAGGTGGAGTTCGTGAGTGGCGAAGGCTGCACAGTCTTCGATTCCGAGGGCAAGCGTTACCTCGACTTCTTGGCTGGCATTGCGGTCAATTCACTTGGCCACAACCACCCCGCGATTGTGGGCGCGCTCAGCCGTCAAGCCAATCTCCTGCACGTCTCGAACTTCTTCGCGACCGAACCACAGCTTGCGCTCGCGGAACGACTGCTGCGCATTTCGGGTGCCGGTGACGAGGGGCGCGTGTTCTTTGCGAACTCGGGCACAGAGGCAAACGAAGCTGCCGTCAAGCTCGCTCGCCTGACGGGGCGCCCGCGCATCCTGTCGTTGATGGATTCCTTCCATGGTCGGTCTATGGGGGCTCTCTCGATCACCGGCAAGGCATCGTTGCGCGAGCCATTTGAGCCGTTGCTTCCCAATGTCGAGCACATCGAGTCCACTATTGAGGCCCTCGAAGCTGCAATCGGACCGGATGTCTCGGCCCTCATCGTCGAGCCAATCAAGGGAGAGGCGGGGGTGCACTCGCTGCCCGCCGGCTACCTCGAAGCGGCTCGTGAACTGACGACTCAGCACGGCGTGCTACTCATTATCGACGAGATCCAGACCGGAGCCGGACGCACGGGAGACTGGTTTGGCTTCCAAGAGAGCGGAATCGTTCCCGACGCCATCACTATGGCCAAGGGAATGGGCGGGGGAGTGCCGATTGGTGCGCTCGTGACGTTCGGGAAGGCATCCTCGCTGATGCATCCCGGTCAACACGGCACTACTTTCGGTGGCAACCCACTCGTCTGTGCCGTTTCGGAAGCGGTCTTGGGCCAGATTGAGTCTGACGACCTCGTGGCAAATGCCGCTCAGCGCGGTGCCGAACTGCGCACCGCACTGGCCCGCATCGATTCCTCGTTGATCATTGAGCTTCGCGGTCGCGGACTCCTGATCGGCATCGGACTTGCCGAGCCAGTCGCGCAAGAGATCGTGGCCACTGCGCTCGAGCACGGGCTGATTATCAATGCGCCCAATGCGTCGACGGTTCGCCTCGCTCCGCCCCTCATCATTGGCGATGCCGAAATCGCCGAATTCATTGACACGTTCAGCATGGTGCTGAACGAAGTGACCAACACAGCACCTACGGAGGCATCATGACCAGGCATTTTCTTCGCGACGATGACCTCAGCCCGGCTGAACAACTCGAGATTCTCGATCTCGCCGAAAAAGTAAAAGCTGATCGGTGGGGGCGAAAGCCGCTTGAGGGTCCGCAGACCGTTGCTGTGATCTTTGACAAGTCATCAACTCGCACTCGCGTCTCGTTCGCTGTGGGCATCGCAGACCTTGGCGGTTCGCCGCTCATCATCTCGACCGCCAACAGTCAGCTCGGCGGTAAGGAGACAGCCTCAGACACGGCTCGCGTTCTTGAACGCCAGGTCGCCGCCATTGTCTGGCGCACCTACGGCCAGCAGGGTCTTATTGAGATGGCCCACGGAACCCAGGTTCCCGTGATCAACGCTCTCAGCGACGAGTTCCACCCGTGCCAGTTGCTCGCCGACCTGCTCACGATTCGCGAGCACAAGGGCGAGCTCAAGGGCTTGACCGTCACGTTCCTCGGTGATGGTGCAGACAACATGGTGCACTCCTACCTGCTCGCTGGAGCCACCGCGGGAATGCACGTGCGCATCGCGTGCCCCGAAGATTACCTACCGCTGGCGGATGTCGTCGCTGACGCGGAGAAGATTGCGGCATCCACGGGTGGTTCGATTTCAATTCTCACCGACGCGGCTGAAGCCGTGACGGGTGCGGATGTTGTTGTCACCGACACGTGGGTGTCGATGGGCAAAGAAGACGAGAAGGCCGCTCGCGTGGCTTCTCTTGGTGCTTACAAGGTCGACACTGCGCTGATGGCGCTCGCAAAGCCTGACGCCATCTTCTTGCACTGCTTGCCTGCTGACCGCGGGTATGAGGTTGAGGCCGACGTGATCGATGGCCCGCAGAGTGTCATCTGGGATGAGGCGGAAAACCGCCTGCACGCCCAGAAGGCTCTCATGATTTGGTTGCTCGAACAGGCTGCCTAGTTTTTGGCGGCATGAAGCCGCCGTAGTAGTTCCCTAAACTGATTCACGACGTCAAGGAGAAAAACATATGTCAGAACGCGTAGTTCTCGCCTACTCGGGCGGACTCGACACTTCAGTAGGTATCGGCTGGCTCAAGGACGCCACAGGCAAAGAGGTCGTCGCACTCGCGATTGACGTCGGCCAGGGCGGCGAAAACATGGATGACATCCGTCAGCGCGCACTTGACTGTGGTGCTGTTGAGTCGATCGTTATCGATGCCAAGGATGAGTTCGCTGATGACTTCCTGATGCCAGCACTCAAGGCAAACGCGTTGTACCAGAAGCGTTACCCACTGGTTTCGGCTCTTAGCCGTCCGGTGATCTCGCGTCACCTTGCACTCACCGCCAAGGCTCTCGGCGCTGACAGCGTCGCTCACGGTTGCACCGGTAAGGGCAACGACCAGGTTCGCTTCGAGGCGGCTGTTGCGGCTCTCGCCCCCGACCTCACGAGCATCGCGCCGGTCCGCGACCTCGCGCTCACCCGTGACAAGGCGATCATCTACGCCGAAAAGCACAACCTTCCGATTCGCCAGTCCGCCGCGAGCCCCTACTCGATCGACAAGAACGTCTGGGGTCGCGCTGTCGAGACTGGATTCCTTGAGGACCCGTGGAACGCTCCGATCGAAGAGCTTTACGAGTACACCGCTGATCCTGCCGCTGGTCTGCCCGCCGATGAAGTGACCATCACTTTCGAAGCCGGAATTCCTGTCGCCATCGACGGCGTCGCGATGTCGGCTCTCGCCATCGTTGAGCACATGAATGCGCTCGCGGGCAAGCATGGCATCGGCCGCATCGACGTGGTCGAGGACCGCCTCATCGGTATCAAGAGCCGCGAGGTTTACGAAGCTCCCGGCGCGATGGCTCTTATCGCCGCCCACGAAGAGCTTGAGTCACTCACGATCGAGCGTGACCTTTCCCGGTACAAGCGTGGAGTTGAGGCCGAATGGTCGAACCTCGTGTACGACGGACTCTGGTATTCAGGTCTCAAGCGTTCACTTGACGCGTTCATCGACGACACCCAGCGCTATGTCAGCGGAGAAATCCGTATGACACTCCACGCTGGCCGTGCGGTACCGACTGGCCGCAAGTCAGAGCAGAGCCTCTACGACTTCAGCCTCGCCACCTACGACACTGGCGACACGTTCGACCAGTCGCTCGCTAAGGGCTTCATCGAACTCTGGTCACTGCCGAGCAAGATCTCGGCTCGTCGCGACGCAAAGCAGGGCTAATCATGGCGCAATCTGCCGAAACTGGTGAGGGACAACTCTGGGGAGCCCGCTTCGCAAGTGGCCCTTCACCTGAGCTTGCCCGGTTGAGCAAATCAACTCACTTCGACTGGCAGCTTGCGCAGTATGACCTCGCCGGTTCGCGAGCGCACGCTGTTGCGCTCGCGACCGCGGGGTACCTCGACGACGTTGAACTCGAAACGATGACGGATGCCCTGACATCCTTGAGTGCAGCCGTTGCCGATGGCAGCTTCACAGCCCTCGAATCCGAGGAAGACGTTCATGCCGCGCTTGAGCGCGGGCTCATCGAGCGTGCGGGTGCTGAGGTCGGAGGCAAACTCCGTGCCGGGCGCAGCCGCAACGACCAAATCGCCACTCTGGTGCGCATGTACCTTCTCGACCATGCGGGCGCAATTGCCGCGATGGTTGTCGACCTGATTGACGCCATTGTGGCGCAGGCTGAGAAGCACGATGCAGCCATCATGCCGGGTCGTACCCACCTCCAACATGCGCAGCCAGTGCTGCTCGCGCATCATTTGCTCGCGCACGCGTGGCCTCTGGTGCGCACGCTCGAGCGCTTGCGGGACTGGAAGGTTCGCGCATCCACATCGCCGTATGGTTCTGGCGCGCTTGCGGGCAGCACGTTGGGGCTCGACCCCGCGCTGGTCGCTCGGGAGCTGGGGCTTGCTCGCCCCACTGAAAACTCGATTGATGCAACCGCGAGCCGGGATGTCGTGGCAGAGTTCGCGTTCATTACCGCGCAGCTTGGTATCGACATTTCGCGACTCAGCGAAGAGATCATTCTGTGGAACACGCGCGAGTTCGATTTCGTGCAGCTCGATGACGCATATTCCACGGGCTCGTCGATCATGCCCCAGAAGAAGAACCCCGACATCGCTGAGCTTGCTCGAGGCAAGTCTGGTCGCCTCATTGGTAACCTCACGGGCCTGCTTGCCACGCTCAAGGCCCTGCCGCTCGCGTATAACCGCGATCTTCAGGAAGACAAAGAGCCCGTGTTCGACTCCGTCGAGACTCTCGAAGTGCTCTTGCCAGCGTTCACTGGCATGGTGGCAACGTTGCGCTTCAACACGGAGCGCATGGCCGAGCTTGCACCTCAGGGTTTCTCCCTGGCGACGGATGTTGCTGACTGGCTCGTGCGCCAGCATGTTCCGTTCCGTGAGGCTCACGAAATCAGCGGTTCCCTCGTGCGTTTCTGTGAAGACAACTCGCTCGAACTTCACGAACCGACCGATGACGACTACGCCGCCATTTCACCTCACCTCACGGGCGATGTGCGCGCGGTTCTTACGGTGGAGGGTTCTGTATCGAGCCGTGCCGGCGTCGGCGGAACGGCTCCCGTGCGCGTTGCGGAGCAGCGCGCCGAGCTCACCGAGCGTGTTCGAGTGCTCGCGGCTGCTCTCGACCCGCAGGTCATCCGCTAGACGTGTTCGAACTGCTCAGCAGGCCGGCAACTGAGGTTGCTCCGCTCTTGCTGGGTGCTGTCGTGCGCGTCGGTGAGGTCGCGGTGCGGCTCACCGAGGTCGAGGCGTACATGGGCGAAGTCGATCCTGGCTCGCACGCTTTTCGCGGGCCGGGCAAGCGCAATGCCGTCATGTACGGCCCGCCCGGCCATCTCTATACCTATTTCACCTATGGGATGCACACGTGCGCGAATGTCGTGTGCATGCCCGAGGGCGTTGCCTCGGGGATTCTACTGCGCGCGGGCGAAGTGATCGAGGGGATGGATGTCGCGGCCGAACGTCGCGCAACATCCAAGAAACCGGCCGACCTCGCAATGGGGCCCGCCCGCCTCGCGGTTGCGCTGGGCATTCGTTTGGATGACGCGGGAACCAACCTAGAGTCGGGTCGCGTTCGTCTGGAACTGTCGCAGTCGCGGTCTCCGTTCAGCATTGGTCCGCGCACGGGCGTCGCGGGTGCTGGCGGCACTGACGAGTATCCGTGGCGCTTCTGGATTCCGGGGGAGCCGAGCGTGTCCCCGTATCGCCCCGCAGTGAAGCGCAAGCGCAGCTAGTGGCCCGCTTCACACCGCTAGAGCAGCGGATTGATGAGTGGGCGCACCGGCGTCTTGACCGCGTTCGCGATGGCGGTCCGCAGCATCCGCACGGTAGTGGTCGGGTCCAACCACAGCGCCTCCGCACGTGGGCTATTGAGTTCACGGTGTTCGTGCTCAAGCAAGCCTGGGCCTGCGTGTTCGGGGGAGCACTACTCGCCGTTCTCGTGCTCACACGCCTCTGGTACCCAGAGTCGGCGGCTCTAGCCCGCAACGATTTTCTGGTGTTGGCTGCTCTCGCCATCCAAGTTCTCATGGTGGTCTTCAAGCTGGAGACACTGCGCGAACTGCGGGTGATCATCCTGTTCCACATTGTGGGAACGGTGATGGAGATTTTCAAAACGGATGCCGGATCGTGGACCTATGAGGGCGACGGCGTGCTGCATATCTTCGGCGTCCCGCTCTATAGCGGTTTCATGTATGCCGCAGTCGGTTCGTACATGGTGCGTGTGTTCCGGCTCTTCGAGCTTCGTTTTGATCGCTATCCGCGACGCTGGATCACGGCCATTCTGGCCACGCTGATCTACGTCAACTTTTTCAGCCATCACTTCATCGTCGATGCCCGGTGGTTCCTGTTTGCGGCGATCGCAGTGGTCTGGTGGCGAACGGTGATGCACGTCAGAGTCTCGCGGGCGCGGTTCCGGATGCCGATTCTGGTCTCGTTCGTGCTGGTCGCGATATTCATTTGGATTGCCGAGAATGTGGCAACGTGGTCGAACGCGTGGGTATATCCCAATCAGTCGGAGGGTTGGGAGTTAGTCTCGATCGCCAAGCTCGGTTCGTGGCTGCTGCTCATGATCGTCTCGGTGGTCTTGGTGACGTGGGTTGAGAAACCACAGCCGCCGGAAGCGATCGCTGAGAACGCCACCGCGCAGTCGTAACGCTAAGCCCACGCAGAGCACGTGTCGACGGGCTACCTAGCGTCCGACAAGCAGGGCTGCGGTGCAGAGCCCGGCCCAGACGAGGCTCACGAGCGTGCCAATGATGAATCGTTCGCGGGCAGCCGCGTTCTCGAGTTCGGAGAAGCGACCGAGTCCTTTGATGGCAACGATGACGGCGATCGCTCCGGGCTGCCACACCATGAAGGACGCGATGAACGCGAAGCGTTCGAGGTAACCGATCGTGGTTCCGCCGCGCAGAATCTCACGTTCGGGCAGGGGAGAGTCGGCGTCGATCACGAGGATGCCGCCATGTTCGCCGCGCGGCGCCGGATACGAGGCGAGCGAGAGCACGAGCGCCACGAGTGGGCTGCCCGCGAGAGTGGCTAGTGCGACGAGGGCGGCGCTGAGCAAAATGATTAGTTCCGAAGCATCACCGGGCAGAGGGTTTCCAGTGGAACCCAAGATGAGGGCGATACCGACAGGCAGTAGCGAGACGGTGGCGAGCCAATACTTTTCGGTGCGCGCGGCAATCATGGATGCGCCGATCGCTCCGATTGTGAGAACGAGTACCGCGATCCACCAGCCGGTCATGACGTGCCTTTCTCTGCGCTGAGCGCGTTGTCGGTTGCTACTCCACTGTGTGCTCTGTCGAGCAGGTTTGCAAGGGCGCGAACGGCCTCTTCTTCTGTGCGAAGCCCGGCGACGAGAGCCCGCTGGCTGGCAGATTGTGGGGAGATGCCGAGGCGCTCGGCCGCGTCGGCTTGTGTGATTCCGGTGCTGAGCAAGTCGTAGAGTTCCCAACCGTTGTCAGTGCGACGGTTGCGAAGCAGAATCAACAGCTCAAGAAGTGGCTCGATGTCGCGGGCGAGCTCGCTCTCGGGGTCGGACTCGACGGCGCATTTGGCTGGACTCTTCTTGGCGCGGTCGATGGCGTCTCTCGCGGCGAGAAAGGCAGGGCCACTGGTTGCACGCACGCTTGTTCCGAACGGCAGGGGCACTGCGCCGATACCGATTCCCACGCTCCACTGTTCGGTGCGGGTCAGTTCGAGGGTGATGTCGAGAGCAGCCTGTGCCGACGTGAGCAGCATTTGCGCTTCGTCTCCCGCGGTGCGTTCGGCGGGCAGGGCGAGGTCATCCGCGCGCTCGGTGTTGATGCGCTGCAGGGTCTGGGCTACGGCATCCGCGCTGCTGCGGCTGTTTCTTTGGTCCGCTGTGATCACAAACATAACTAAAGGCTACAGCATTGATTCTTCAACATCAGGCCCACAAGCCTGATTTCTTCAGATCAGTGCCTCAGCATTGCGGGTAACCAACGGCAGGCTGCTCTCAGCACCCCGCCGATAGGCACTACGGTTAATGACGTGTCAGCGACAGCATCAGAATCTCTCAGTACCCAAAGCAACGACAGCTCTTTCGAGAGCTTGTGGCAAGAGCTCACGTGGCGCGGTCTCGTGCACGTCTCTACCGATGCGGATGCCCTTGAGAAGCTTCTCGACGGTGACCCCATCACCTACTACTGCGGATTCGACCCCACCGCGCCCAGCCTTCACTTAGGCAACCTCGTGCAGCTTCTGCTGCTGCGCCGTCTTCAGCTGGCTGGCCACAAACCTCTCGGACTCGTCGGGGGAGCGACCGGCCTCATCGGAGATCCGCGCCCCACAGCAGAGCGCACGCTCAACGACAACGAAACCGTTGCCGAATGGGTCAGCTACTTGCAGGCCCAGGTCTCCAAGTTCTTGAGCACCGAGGGTGACAATGCCGTGCGCATGGTCAATAACCTCGACTGGACAGCGCCGATGAGCGCGATCGATTTCTTGCGCGATGTCGGCAAGTACTTCCGTGTCGGCACGATGCTCAAAAAGGATGCGGTGAGCGCGCGTCTCAATAGCGACGCCGGCATTAGCTACACCGAGTTCAGTTACCAAGTCATGCAGGGCATGGACTTCTTGGAGCTCTACCGCAACTACGACTGCGTTTTGCAAACCGGTGGCAGCGACCAGTGGGGCAATCTCATCAGCGGCAGCGACCTCATCCATAAGGCTGAGAGCGCGAGCGTTCACGCCATTGGCACCCCGCTCATCACGAACTCGGATGGCACCAAGTTCGGCAAGAGCGAGGGCAACGCCATTTGGCTCGACTCTAAGATGACGAGCCCCTACGCGTTCTACCAGTTCTGGCTCAATACTGATGATGCGGATGTCATTGAGCGCGTGAAGATCTTCACGTTCCTGTCGCGGGAACAGATCACTGCTCTCGAGACCGCTGTCGCTGAGGCGCCGTTTCGTCGCGAAGCACAGAAGACTCTCGCTTTCGAGGTCACTTCTCTCGTTCATGGCCGCACTGCAACGGAAGCGGCAATCGCAGCATCCGCAGCTCTCTTCGGCCAAGGGGAGTTGGCGTCATTGGATGCGGACACTCTTGCCGCAGCTCTGCGCGAGCTCGCCCACGTCGAAACCTCAGCGGATGCGACCGTTGTGCAACTGCTTGTCGACACGAAACTGGTGTCGAGTGCGAGCGAAGCGCGTCGCGCAATCTCGCAGGGCGGCGTCTACCTCAACAACGTTGCTGTAGCGGATGACCAGGCCACGGTGGGCAGTGACCTTCTGCCCGGAAACGTGGCCGTTCTCCGTCGCGGCAAGAAGACTCTCGCAGGAATCTTCGTCACCTCCTAGCGCGAACAGCACCCGCAGAAGTGGGCCGACTACTTTGGTGACCAGCCAACGTTCGTCTTCACCACTCGCGACCTTCCCGTTCCCGAAGGCGCCGACGTCCGCTTTGTTCGTGGAGCTGTCGCGGATGCCCTGCCTGCGATTCGCGAGGCTGCAGGCGCTGGCGACGTCTGGGTTGTGGGCGGTAGGTCAATTCGCCCTCCTGGTTTACGAAGTCGTGCCGCCGAACTAGTCGTCGCTCTGCCGCCGGTTGTCTGGCTCATTGCCGCCATTAACTCTCAAGTTTCACCGCACGGTTCGAGTGCTACACAGTGTTTTGGGGGCCTCATTTTTGCGACACGCCCGGGATGTGGTCGGTGTTGGCGAGGGGGGCGAAATGCACGTAATGTTTCCTCTTGTCACCCCAAAGGTGCGGAAGTCCCGGGCAGTTCTGCTGCTAGGTTTCCGGCCTCAAGTGGGGGCCACCATCCTCCACAACTTTAGAGTTGTGGTC